>JACMLA010000169.1 GCA_014379815.1 Bryobacteraceae bacterium
ACTTGTCTTTGTGACGTTCGAAGGCGAGTTCAATCAATCGCTCGAGCACTTTTGGAAAAGACATTCCTGACGCTTCCCACATCTTAGGATATCCGGAAACTTCGGTCAGACCTGGCATGGTATTCAATTCATTTACCAGCAATTTCTGGCCGTCGCGCGTCAGAAAGAAGTCCACTCTCGCAAGACCGGCGCCGTCTACAGATTTAAAAACCTGGATGGCCATTCGTTGGATCCTGCTGATCATGGATTTTGATAGTGGAGCTGGAACTACGAATTTTACGTGCCCGGTGTCGGCATACTTCTCGGTGTAATCAAGAAAACGTGCTGCTTCATCGTAAACAACATACTCGCCCGGAAGACTGGCTTGAGGCTCATCGTTACCGATCACAGCACATTCAATTTCCCGTGCTTCCAGTGCTGCTTCAACAATAATTTTCCGATCATATCGGGCAGCCAGGTCCACGGATTCGATCAGCCCAGTCTTATCCGTAGCTTTCGAAACACCCACCGAGGAGCCAAGATTAGCCGGCTTCACGAAGCACGGGAATCCGATGTCGCGGACCACTCTGCGAATCACACTTGCAGGATTACTCTGCCACTGGGAACGAAGAAACCAAATGTGCTCCCCAAGGGGAAGGCCTGCCTGACGGAATAGCAACTTCATTGCCACTTTGTCCATCCCGCAAGCCGAGGCAAGCACGCCGCAACCGATGTAAGGAATGTTGGCCATCTCCAAAAGGCCCTGAACCGTTCCATCTTCACCGAATGGCCCGTGAAGCAGGGGAAACACGACATCCAATTGTTCGGAAGCCAGCGGGCGGCGGGTTGGTGCGAGAGAGATCAGGCCCTGATGCGAGGGGTCACCGAGGATTGCCACGTCGCCTCTGCCTTGCGCGGCAAAATCAGCAGGAAGGAATGAATGCGCACTTCGTGGCAACAATTTCGCGGCGTCAGCCGGTGGGAGCCACTTCCCTTCCTTGCTGATGGCGATGGGCAGAACGTCGTATTTCCTTCGATCAATTGATTCTATGACTGCGCGAGCGGAACGAATAGAAACTTCGTGTTCCCCTGATCTTCCACCGAAGATTACTCCCACGCGGAGTTTTTTCGCCAAGTGCCTGCTCCGTAAACTTTAAAGAATAGTTTTCCCGAGCGCTGAAAGAATCATCTCGACACCCAGCTCGGCGGTTCTGTTGTTAACATCGAGTGCCGTATTGATCTCCACAACCTCAAGTGAACGCATCCCACCCGCCTCTGCGATTTTCTCCATTGCCAGGTGCGACTCACGGTAGGTGAGTCCCCCACGCACGAGGGTACCCGAACCTGGAGCATCTCCGGGATCAAGTGCGTCCACATCAAACGTCACTGCGTATCCGGCGGAAGCCCTGGAGGCGATTGCGATTGCCTCCTCCATACACGCGCTCATCCCCCGCTCATCGATTTCCCGCATTGTAAAGAAGCGAATGCCAAGCTGGCGAATGAGCTCGCGCTCACCACGATCGATGTCTCGCGCTCCAACGTGCGCACACAAATTCGGATCGAGCTTGGGAGCAAACCCTGCAATATTCGTGAGCGCAGGTGCGCCGTAACCCAACAGGGCGGACAATGGCATTCCATGAATGTTACCCGAGGGAGTGGTTTCAGGAGTGTTCATGTCAGCGTGCGCGTCGAACCAGATCAACCCCATCGTTTCAGATCGCTCGCGACAGAATGAAGCCAAGCCCGCAATCGAACCTATTGCTATCGAATGATCACCGCCAAGGATGATTGGTAGCTCACCAGCAGTCAGAGTCTTATGAACTTCGGCGGCCAACTGTTCGCAAGCAGCACTAATTTCGCTGAGGTATTTTAAATTGTCATCGGGCTTTGGAGGCGACTTCGGTCGCTCAACCCGCAGGTCGCCGGCGTCCTGAACTTCGTAGCCAAGCTCGGCGATCCTTTCGTGAAGTAGCGCCACACGCAAAGCGGCTGGACCCATGTCCACACCGGCCATGCTGGCCCCGTAGGCCATGGGAACACCTAGAATCCTAACCGTTCGGCCAGGCGCCAGGTCCATTGCGCTCTGCGCCAGAGAAGTTTCCGTGGTGGACTGGTTCATTAGTTCATGCAGAACCTTAACTGCCGAGATTGAACCCACCTCCACCGGATTGGGAAGGGAAGAATGGTTTCAACAATCCCGCTAACGCCGCCAGGTTGCGGGTCTGAATTAGCAGTTCCCCCGGACCAGTAAACTCAGCGACGATACCTTCGCCGCTCATCATACTGCGAAAGAACCCGGCTGCGGCTTTGCGCAGAGTGTACTGCGTTGTCCCCTCCCAGGCCACAAGATGTCCCGTATCGACCACATATCGATCGCCTGCCTGCAATCGTTTACGGTGAATCGCGCCAAAGGACGAAACCAGCAGCAAGCCCTGGCCCTGCACCAACAACACAAACAAACCCTCGCCGCCAAAGAATGATTTCGCGCCACCCCATTTCGTATCTACAGTGAGACTCGCATCACCGGCCAGGTAGGAAGTTGATTGAACGAAAAAAGATTGGTTGCTTAACTCTATCGCCGCAATGTCACCTGGAGCACCAGGAGCGAAGGTAACTTCGCCAGGTCCACCGCGAGCGGTGAAAGTCGAAACGAATGCGGACTCACCACCGGCGGCCCGCTTGATCGCGCCAAAAAGCCCGCCTTTCATCTGTGACTGTAATTCGACGTTCGCCGACATCGAGACCATTGCCCCAGCCTCTGCCTGGATTGACTGCTCAGCCTGGAGTTTGATCACCGCGAGAGAGAATGAGGGTTGATGTAGTACTTCATAATTGTAGCCACGACCCTGACCTCGGGAGTCCTCATCGATGTGAATTCCATGGGCTCTGGAATAGTCGGAGGGCTGCCCCGGGTACGGTGGCGCGCCGGCAGTGCCTAATCGATTACCGCAGGCGCTGCAAAAACTTGAGCCTTCTGCCAGTTGGGTGCCGCACTTGGGACAGTTCATAGAATCACTCCTCGAGATTTTTCCTTTATGATGGCGACTGCTTCCTCCGCGGTATTCGCAAAATCCAGTACGGCGATGTCTGCGTCGCTGACTGCCAGGTGCTGCCGCCATGTTTTAACAATCGGCGGCCAACATTCGCCGAGCAGTACGAGCGGCCGGGGACCAATCACGCGCGTTTGAATCTTGTTCCAGACGAGCGATAACTCGGTCACGGTGCCCATGCCGCCCCGAATAGCGATAAATCCGACCGAGCGCGTAATCAACTGCTGCAGTCGCTCATAAAAGTGCGGCGTGGCGACTTTATCCGTGAGGTAGCGATTGGGC
>JACMLA010000170.1 GCA_014379815.1 Bryobacteraceae bacterium
ATGGTTTGACCGTGAATGTACCGGCTCGGGGCTGTACAGAGGAACAGAATCACGTCAGCCACCTCCTCATTCGTGCCGAGAGTTCCGGCCGGGGTTTGCCGGATGACGTTATCCAGCATCTCCCGCGTTGAATGTTTCTCGTGGAAGTAGTTGTCGACCGTTCCAGGGCTGACTGCGTTTACCCGGATTCCAGCCGGAGCCAGTTCACGTGCCAGACCCTTTGTCGCCGCCGCTACAGCGGCTTTCGTTGCGGCATAAATTGTGGCGCCCGGTCCGCCCCCATTCCTTGCGGCAATCGAGCTCAGGTTGACGATAACACCGGTGCCGCGTTTCGTCATTGCCGGAACAACGGCTTGCGCCAGGAAGTAGACGCTCTTGAAGTTGAGGTTTGAGACCTGATCGAAAAGCTCAGAGGTCAACTCGGCAAGCTTAGCCCTCTGCAAAAGATGACCGGCGTTGTTGATCAGGATGTCAGGTTCAATTTCGCGGACTCTTCTGCATAGTTCCGTGATTCCCGAATTCGACGTCAAATCTGCCTGGATCAGAGTAACTTTCTTGCCTTTGGCCAGCAGGTCACCTGCAACCAGCTCAGCCCCTTCTGCATAGCTGTTGTAGCTGAGCACAAAGTGAGACGCGCCCGCGTCAGCCAAAGTCAGGGCAGTCGCCGCACCAATTCCTCTGGATGCTCCAGTAATGACAACAGTCTTTCCAGCGAGTTCACCAGTCATGACGGTGGTTATAGCATGCTGCCTGGGTTCAAGCCCGCTAAGTGATGCGGCGCAGGAAGTAACTGCCGGGATTTCCTGAGTAATACAACACTCCCTCGCGCGGCTCAACAAAGGCATTGGAATCGACAAGCCAGCCGTTGCGCCAAATCTCCCAGGTACCTGGAGCAAGACCGGTAATCAGAAACCTCAGTGGACCTGCGCTGGCTTTGGTATCGAATGAGAGCGTGGATCGCGCCATGCGACTTTCGGTATGGAACAGGACCGCCCAATCCCGAATCTGGACGCCTTCCAGATCGAGACTCTTCAGTCGGCTGGAGCCTGCCTCGGACACTTGCAATTTGGCAGCGCTCCACACGATTCGGGTCTTACCGTCGAGAACGACCGTGGACTCCACTGCGCTGCCGTCGCGGGTGACCGCAAGGAACGC
Source organism: Bryobacteraceae bacterium (assembly GCA_014379815.1). Next base: position 1,156 of record JACMLA010000170.1, read on the forward strand.
GGCTTGTGGGGAAGTACGGTCCGGACCGGTCCAGTAACCGAGGGTCGTGCCGTCCGTTGCGCCTCTTCGCAATTCCTGTAAAGACCACCAGGGTGCGGCTTGCAACAGGGATTGGATAAGCGAAATGGCAACTAACGCCTGAAAAAGTGAACGATACAATAGTGTCACCAAACAATAGTGTCACCAAACAAGGGTGGCACTAACCCCTTAACAGGAGACGGAATGGCAACGAAGCGGATAGGCATCTTGACCGGTGGCGGAGATGTACCGGGCCTCAATGCAGTGATCAAGACTGTGACGTATCGCTCCAGCGAGCATGACATTGAGGTTATCGGAATTCGCCGCGGCTGGGAAGGCCTGACCCACGTCAACCTCGACGATCCTGCGAGCAAATCAAGATATATCCTGCCGCTGACGCGCGAGAATACCCGCCGTATTGATCGCACGGGTGGAACGTTTCTACACTCCAGCAGAACGAATCCATCGAAGATGAAGTCGGTCCCCGAGTTCCTGAAGGGCACTGAGTTTCCTAAGTCGGAGTTTACAAAGAAGGGAAACACCTCCACAGTTTTCGACATGAGTTCACAGGTCCTTAAGAACCTCGAGACTCTGGGCATCGAATGCCTGGTCGCGATCGGTGGCGACGACACCCTGAGCTATGCTGCGACTCTCGATAAGCTTGGGTTCAAGGTTGTCGCCGTTCCCAAGACTATGGACAACGATGTCCGTAACACGGAGTATTGCATTGGCTTCTCCACGGCGATATCGCGGGCTCAGGAAGCGCTAACCCGCCAGCGCACCACGGTAGGATCACACGAACGAATCGGCATCTTTCGCGTGTTCGGTCGGGACGCCGGCTATACATCACTCTTTACCGCGTATGTAACTTCGATTCGCTGTGGAATACCGGAATATAAATTTAAATTAGAGAGAATGGTCGAGCTTCTGGTGCAGGATAAGCAGGAAAACTCCAGCAGCTACAGCCTCGTCGTTCTATCCGAGGGCACGGAATGGGAGGGCTTCAGCTTGCAGGAGTATGGCGAACCCGACGCATTTGGCCATCGCAAAAAGATGAGTGTCGGCGAAAGCTTCAGCGAAGAAGTAAAGCGGCTTAGTAAACAGGACACGATCGTGAGCGATCTGACCTACGAGTTGCGCTCGGGCGACCCCGACTTTATCGACAAGATGGTCGCAACGACGTTTGGGTCCATGGCATTCGACACGATCCTGCAAGGCAAAAGCGGCCTGATGGCGGCGATTTCCGACGGCAGGTTCGCGATGGTGCCCATTCCCGATCCCGGGCTGGGACCCCGTAGCGTTGATGTTTCGACGATGTACGACACAGAGCAGTATCGCCCGGAGTTGTCCGGCAGAGAGGGCTTGCCTGTTTTCCTGACCCGGCTGTAGAGCATAAATGGATCTTCTGAATCTGTTCCGCCACAGGCGTGAAACCCCACCTGTCAGCTTGCGGGACATTCGCGACAGTTTCAACGCCGCGGCTTCAGACGAAGATCACTTCCCGTCCACGATCGATCCGCGCATCTTCCATGTA
>JACMLA010000171.1 GCA_014379815.1 Bryobacteraceae bacterium
TATGAATCCAAAACTTCGCATTGCTGCGATCACGGACGAGTTTTCCCCAGACCTGGAACAATCACTGGTTGCGATGAAATCTATCGGAATGACGGGCGCGGAATTGCGTGTAATCTGGGGCAAAAACGTGATGGACCTTTCTGATGAGGAGCTGAAACGGGTCCGCGATCTTTGTCACGCCGCAGAAATTGAGGTGATTTCCATTGCCTCGCCGATCCTGAAATGTGTTCTGCCAAATGCGCCGGAAGTAGACACCCGTTTTCAGCAGGATGTGTTCGCGTCGAAGCACTCCTTTGAAGATCAGCCACGGTTGACCGAACGCGCTTTCGCCATCGCCACTCTCCTCGGCGCCCGGATCGTCAGGGTATTTTCGTACTGGCGTACGGTAGCTCCCGAACAGGTCGAAGAGCGGGTGATTCGGGCGCTCGATGGCCTCGCCGCGCAAGCCAGTTCCGCGGGACTGACGATCGGCCTCGAAAACGAGCATGCCTGCAACGTTGGAACAGCAGCGGAGAGTTCACGGATTCTCTCGGCTGTTTCCCATGCCCATCTGCAGCTGGTTTGGGACCCGGCCAATGCTCTGGTCGGCGGCGAAGAGCCATTCCCTTACGGGTATTCACTCCTACCAAAAAACCGCGTTGCGCACGTGCATGCCAAGGACTGTTCGATGGACGGCCACAAGCCGGTCTGGGGACCTCTGGGAACTCGTAAAGTTGACTGGAAGGGTCAGGTAGCCGCACTTATCGCGGACGGATATACAGGATGGTTAAGCCTCGAAACCCACTGGCCGGGGCCGGGCGGGAATGACAAGATGGCCGCAAGCACGATTTGCGGATGGAACCTGCGCGGGCTGGCAGCGAACTAAAGCTGCGACACGCCTTACTCTTCAGGCACCAGCGACACGCTCGACTCGCTGCTAAACCGTCTGTAGTTGGAGTAAGTCTGCTCTCCTTCGTAGTACGCGAGGCCGTCGCCGGAATCGGAGATGGGAAGCACCGTACGAATGCTTGTGATCAGCCACACACTGCCGTCCCGCTGTCCCCAGCGATAACTTGTTTCTTCCCGAATCTTTGCTGGCTTAGCTGCCTTTGTGGCTGCCACATCCATGCGCACCCGGTGCATCGTTTCTTTATCGATCCAGAATCGCCCGGTTGCGTTCGCCACCCTCTGCTCGTCACCTGACCTGGCCTTTTGGCGGCTTCTCGGCCTTGATTGAATGACCCAGCAGTCGCGCCCGTCCATCTGCTCGGAGCCTGACAGCTCAAGCTCGTGGTACTGGAGGAAAAGCGGAAACGGGTGAGCCCGCCGGCGCTCCTCGGCCGGCGATGGGATACCGGGATTCTTTTTGCGATCGTACGCAAGCTGGCGCAATCTCGCGCTCTCAGCCAGTTCTTCCTCTTCGGTCAGCACCCGGCCATTGATCGAGACTCGGCGAAATGCCGGCTTGCCTTCCAGAAAGATAACTTCGAACGAAGAACTCTGTTCCCCGATAAGTTCACGATGCCGGTTGAAGGATTTGCGGGTGATCGATTCCAGGAACAAATAGTTGACCATGCGGCCGCGGTTTTCGCGCTCGGAGTCGATAGCCTGCCGGACCAGATCTTCTGCGTTGACGGTAGCCGGCTCCGCACGACCTGCCCTGAAACTGGCGATTGCGGTAAGAAACAGCAGCGCGGACGCGCCAGGGCCCCGGTACATGGTTACATTCCGATGATAGAGGATCGGCGATTTTTCAGTGGCAAACGTTAAGATCTCACAACTTTTACGGTTTGTATGCGTCAGAATGAAGTACCGGACCTTGTGCTATTCTGAAGCCACTTCAGGATCCGGATCAAACGGATGCGTCCAAAGCGAGTAGTAATCGGCCTAATTCTGATCCTGAGCCTCTGGAGCGTATTGTTCGCTCAAAGGCGTTTCGGAGGGCAGCGGCCCTGGTGGTACGACGACGACGACTACATGCCGACGCCTTCGGATGCTTCCGAGAAAACAGAATATACGCTGGCGCGGCTGAAGTACCCTTCCTACGGTCGTCCTCTGAGCGCCATGTGGGCCATGCGGGGCAACTGGACCATCGACTACCCTAAGGCGGACCGGCACTTTGTGTCCGGCGTTCGCAGACTGACTCGTGTCCATACCCGGTCGGTCGAGCAGGTTGTCGATCTCGAGTCAGATGAAATCTACAACTGGCCGTGGCTCTATGCCGTGGAGACAGGTCATTGGGAGCTTACCGACAAGCAAGCAGTAAAGCTGCGGGACTATCTGCTTCGTGGCGGATTCCTGATGACGGACGATTTTCATGGGACCGTCGAATGGGAAATCATGATGCAGAGTATGCGTAAAGTGTTCCCCGACCGGCCCGTCGTCGATATCGATAACCGCGACGCTATCTTTCACGTCCTGTACAACCTGGAGGATCGGTTTCAGGTTCCCGGCGTTGCCACATTTGGAAGTGGAGGCACATGGGAGTACGACGGCATAGAAGCGAAGTGGAGGGGCATCTACGACGATAAGGGCCGCCTGATGGTAGCCATCTGTCACAACATGGATCTCGGCGATGCCTGGGAATGGGCCGATAATCCAAACTACCCTGAGAAGTACGCCACGCTTGCCTACCGCATTGGGATCAACTACCTTCTGTATTCGATGACGCACTAAAAAGTTTTCCGCAGAACAAAGCGAGTTTGATGTTCGAATTTCTGTTCAAATATCCGTTGGCCGCTTACTCCAGAGGGCAGGTGTTGCTGGCAGCTCGCTGGCCTGTGTGGCTTCTGGTAGTGCTAATACTCGTGGTTGCCGCAGCACTTGCGTGGCCTCTGTGGCGCTCCCGTGGCGTGAAGGCTCCTCGCGTTAAACCTGTCGCGATCTGGCTGCTGCAGACGGTAATGGTCGCGTTGTTACTCGTTCTTCTGTGGCAGCCGGCGTTGAGCGTTGCGACCCTCCGGCCGCAGCAAAACGTCGTAGCTATCGTAATGGACGACTCCCGCAGTATGGGTCTGAAAGAAGACTCAGTGTCCCGGTCGGAAAGACTCAAACAAAGTCTCAGCCCTGCTGTGCTGGCGGACTTACAAAAACGATTTCAGGTTCGTTTGTACAGGCTGGGAGCTCGGCCCGAGAGAATCGACAGCATTGCAGCTCTGCGGAACGATAATTCTTCGAGTCGTCTGGCTCAGGGGGTGCAGCAGATCGCTGCAGAGGCCGCAAGTCTCCCCATTGGCGCAATCATCCTGATGAGCGATGGCGCGGACAACGCGGGCGGCATAGACCTCGAAACTACCAATCAGATCCGCCGTCACCGAATCCCGGTGCATACCGTTGGCTTCGGCAAAGAGCGGGCCGATCACGACATTGAGATCACCGGGGTTGAGTTGCCGCAGCGCATTCTCGCGAACTCCCGCCTGAACGCGGTTGTGTCTCTCAAGCAATGGGGCTATGCAAATCGTGCGGTCAAACTGGTCTTGAAGGACGGCGACAAGCGGCTCGCGACGCGTGATATCACTCTCCGGGCTGACGGCTTTGAGCAGACCGAGGCCGTTCCGTTCAATTCCGGGAATGCCGGCATAAGAACCGTGCAGGCAACTGTGGAAGTAATCTCCGGTGAGGAGAACGACAAAAACAATGCCGTGACGCGCCTCCTTGCCGTAGATGCGGCCAGGCCCCGAATCCTCTATATCGAAGGCGAACCGAAGTGGGAATACAAGTTCCTCCGGCGAGCTATCGAGCAGGATCAGGGTCTGCAGCTCATTTCGATGGTCCGGACGACGCAGAACAAGTTCTATCGCCAGGGGATCGATAAGCCCGACGAACTGGAACAGGGTTTTCCAGGCACAGTGGACGAATTGTTCGGATTCCAGGGAATCATCATCGGCGGTGTCGAGGCGAATTACTTCACGCCCACGCAGCAGGAACTGCTGAAGCAATTTGTAGACAGACGCGGAGGAGGTGTCCTCTGGCTGGGCGGGCGCGGAGGTTTAAGCGATGGAGGCTGGGCCGCCTCGCCTCTCGCAGAACTGCTTCCTTCCGTGTTGCCCTCCAGCAAGAACGCATTCCAGCGCGACGCTGCTTTCGTAGAACTCACCGACTCCGGCCGCGAGAGCCTGCTTTGCCGTCTGGAGGAAGAACCTTCGCGAAACGCAGATCGCTGGAAGAAGCTGCCGTATCTCGCAAATTACGAAGACCCGGGTTCCCCGAAACCCGGCGCAGTCGTACTGGCGGAGATGACGATTGGAAAGAAGCGCCTTCCTCTGCTGATCACGCAAAACTACGGTCGGGGACGTACGGCGCTGTTCGCTACTTCCGGAAGCTGGCGATGGCAGATGCAGCAGCCTCTGGAAGACCTGTCTCACGAGATGTTCTGGCAGCAGATGCTGCGCTGGCTGGTTTCCGGGACTTCCGGACAGGTAACTTCCTCGTCGTCGCGATCCCTGTATGCGGATGAGCAATCCGTACCACTGCGCGCGGAAGTGCGGGATCGCAACTATATTCCCGCCGCCGATGCTCATGTAGAGGCCCATGTCATCCGCCCCGATGGCAGCTCGGAAACCGTATTGCTCCGGCAGGACCCCGCAACGGCAGGATTGTACACAGCAACCCTCGATGCTTCGTCGACCGGTTCCTTTGTCGTGGAAACGGTAGCACGCCGAGGGGATCAGGAACTGGGTCGCGATGCGATCACGTTTCGCAGGGAGGATGGAGTCGCTGAGAATTTCGGTACGGGCCAAAATCGAGAGCTGCTGCAAAAGCTCGCTACACAGACTGGAGGCCGCTACTGGCAGCCTGGTGAGATGAGCAAACTCGGAAGCGACATCGCGTACAGTGAAGCTGGAATATCGATTCGCGAAACCAGAGACTTGTGGGACGCGCCCATCTTTTTTCTGATGGCGCTGATGCTCCGCAGCGGCGAGTGGCTCCTTCGGCGAAAATGGGGTGTGGTTTGAAACGACTGTTTTCGATTTTGGCAGGTCTGGTTACTGTCCTACCGCTAAGCGCCACCACATGGTGCGTCACAGTAGCGGGACTTGGTGGTGAGCCTGACTACGAGCAACGATTCGTGTCGCAGGCTGGTGAGGTTCAAAAGCTTCTGCGTGCAACCGGGCCTGACACGGACGTTACGACCCTCTCGGGTAGCTCGGCGACGAAAGCGGGACTGCGATCTGCTTTGGAAAGTCTGGCTGCAAAGTCGAAAGCGACCGACGATCTCATGGTGTTCCTCATCGGACACGGGACGTATGACGGCAGCGACTACAAGTTCAACGTTCCGGGACCGGACATTAGTGCTACCGAACTCGCCGGATGGATGGATCGTATTCCGGCTGCTCGGCAGCTGGTAGTCAACGGAACCAGCGCCAGTGGAGCCTCGGTGCACGCACTGCGGAAGCCGAACCGGACTGTGGTGACGGCAACGAAATCCGGGACTGAGAAAAACGCCACCGCATTCTCCCGATACTGGATTGAAGCCCTACGGGATCCCGCGGCGGACACCGATAAGAATGAAGTAATCTCCGCGCTGGAAGCCTTCCGGTTTGCCGAAGCTAAGACGAAAGACTTTTACGAGCGCAATAAACGACTCGCGACAGAGCACCCGGCACTCGACGGCGGCGAGCCTCAGGGCGTAGTCACCGCGGGCCGGTTCGCGATGCTGCGTATTGGTTCGGTTCAGAAAGCCGCTCAGGATCCCGCAAAACGCGCCCTTCTTGTCAAACGGGAAGAATTCGAAGTCGCGATCGATCAGTTGAAACTGCAAAAAGCCGCAATGCCTTCGGACGAGTATAAGGGCAAGTTACAAACTCTTCTGCTGCAACTGGCCAGGACACAGGCGGAACTCGACCAATGAGACGGCTCAGTGCGGTATTGCTGATGGCTGGCACAGTGCTGCTGGCTGGTGGAGTTGTCCTGACGCGGGTCACCTGGTCCCCGTCCTTTGTTGCAGCTTCAACCCAAGAAGTACCTGGCGCGGACTGCCGGCTGCTGCAACATCGCGGGAAGAAGACGGACGCTTCGGCGTGCTTTACGAAGCTTGCTCAGAGCAAGGATTCATGGTCGCGCGCAGAAGCCTTGTATGGGTCCGGACAATGGGAGGAAGCGAACGACGCATTTCGGGCCGCTGTTGCAGCCCAGCCTAAGAACCCGGCAGTCAGGGTGCGGTGGGCCCGGTTGTTTCTGGAGCGGTTCAACCCTCCGGAAGCGCAGAAGCTCTTCAAAGAAGCGCTCGAGTTAAAGCCCGACAGCGGGGATGCCTATCTTGGACTCGCTCTGGTTGCCGCTGAGAGTTACTCGTCATCGGCTCTTGAGTCGGCGCAGATGGCGCTCAAGTGCAATCCACAGCTTGTCGAAGCGCAGGAATTGCTGGCGCGGCTGGCTTTGGAGGATGCCAATCCCACCAAGGCGAGAGAAGAAGCCAACAAAGCCGTGGCACAATCCGGCGAAGCCTTCAAAGCCCTGGCGGTCCTCGCGGCGGCGGATCTGCTGGAAGACAAGACCGCTGACGTCTGGTTCGCAAAGATCGACAAAGTAAACCCCTCTTACGGCGCGGCGCACCAGCTGGTCGGACACTTTTTTGTGTTGAACCGGCGTTATGACGAAGGGATCGCGATGTTTCGCGAAGCTCTCAAACGGGACCCGGATTTGCATGGGGCACGCGCGGAGCTAGGTATCAACCTGATGCGGCTTGGTCAGGAAAAAGAAGCTCGCGAACAGCTCGAAACCACGTACAACGCCAACTACAAATCTGATGCAACCGTCAA
>JACMLA010000172.1 GCA_014379815.1 Bryobacteraceae bacterium
GAATTTGCCAACACCCTCACGGTCGAGACCGACCGCAGATCATCGCATCGTCATAATGGAAGCTGGCTGATCGAATTTCCTCCGCGCGGCCTGCGGATCATTGGATGAAGTCCTTCGAGGAGTACGTCGAACAAGCTCGCGTCGCCCACGGACACCTCTGCGCTGGTCAGATCCTGGGTGTTCGCATGGCACTCTTCGGCATCAATTTTCTGGGTATCCGGGACCCCTCGGGAACCGACCGAAAACGGCTGGTGACCTTTGTTGAGATCGATCGCTGCGCCACCGACGCTATAGGCGTGGTGACCGGGTGTCGTCTCGGCAAAAGAGCGCTCAAGTTTCGCGATTGGGGAAAGATGGCTGCTACATTTTGCGATCTCGCGGCAAACCGCGCCATCCGCGTAGTCGCTTTGGAAAGCTCCAAAGCTCGCGCGCGTGAACTATATCCTGACCTCAGCAGCAGTAACGAAGCTCAGATGATCGCCTACCGTCAGATGCCCGACGATGAGCTGTTCAGTCACCAGGCGGTGCTGGTTCGCATCGGGCCTGAAGATCTTCCCGGTTACAAGGCAGCGCGCATTGTGTGCGACGAGTGTGGCGAAGGGATCAACTTTCATCGCGAAGTGATCGTGAACAATCAGACAAAGTGCCGGGCCTGCGCGGGCGAGCGATACTGGCAAGCCATCTCCACGTGATCCGCTGCTACATCACCGACCGCAAAACCTGCAAGGGAGATCTCCTCGACAACATCGAGCGCGTTGCAAGGGACGGCGTCAACTGCATCCAGCTCCGCGAAAACGATCTGACTGGCCGCGATCTGCTCCAGCTGACAGAACAAGCGCTGGCCCGCATCGTGAACACCCCGACCAAACTTCTCGTGAACGACCGCGCAGACATCGCTATAGCGGCGGGCGCGCATGGAGTCCACCTGAAGTCAACCCCGATCCCGCCTGCTGTGTACCGTCAACTTCTCCCGGAACATTTCATGCTGAGTGTGTCGTGTCACAACCTGGGTGAAATCCAGGAGGCCGAAGGTGCCGACGTGATCCTGTATAGCCCCATCTTTGCGTCGCCCGGTAAAGGCCAGCCCATCGGACTTGACGCCCTCAAGCAGGCAACAGGCATAACGAGTATTCCAATCCTTGCCCTGGGCGGAATTACAAATGAGAATGCTGTTTCGTGCCTCAGCGCGGGAGCCAGTGGCATAGCTGCGATTCGCTTGTTTCAGCCCTGAAACGACGTTAAGGGACGGACGTCTGACCTCAAGCCTACGCCCGTCCCATTATTCTGCAGATTGGAACAGCTAGCGGCGGCGGACTCTGAGGGTCAGTGTCGGGGAGGAAGAAGACCCGCCGCTATTGATCGCAGTGATCCTGTAAACATACGTGTTGCCCGGGATGGCGATGTTGTCGGTGAAGGTAGTAACATTCGGGCTTACCTGACCTAGCCGGAACGCATCGGAGAAGTCTGTCGAATTGCTTCTTTCTATTAGGAAAGAAGCCTCGTTAGTGGAGTTATCGCGCCAGGTGAGAGTCACCGAGAAGGGCGCGATGGTGGGTGCGGCAAGAGCAGAGGGGGCGGCGGGCGCCTGCAGGACTATGGTGCTGTCGAGGTCGTAGCGGACGAGAGTTGCGTCGTTACGAACGCGGGAGAAAGCGCTGCCTCCGACGATCACCCGGCCATCTGGTTGCACAGCTGTGGCAGGGCTGAATACAGGATTTATCGAAAGATAGCCTAGCGTGCCGAATCGCCCGGTATCATTTCCAAATGTCTGGTCAAGCGACCCGTCGGGGAGATTGAGTCGCAGCAAGAGACCAGCTCCACTGTTGACGATAAGACGTCCGTTGGAGAGCACTGCTGAAACCAGGGATGTGGCTGAAGGACTGGGCGAAAATGCCTGGAATCGACCGTTGGGGAAGTTGGTAAACGTGGTATCCCGCTGACCGTTAGGATTGAGCCGGGCCGCGACGATAGTATTATCGCCGTCGGGATTGAACCCGTCACCTACTAGCAGCAGCTTTCCATCCGCTTGTGTGACCAGAGAAGTCACGCGGCTAACCAGATTTGGGAAGGCTACTGTAGAGAAACCCGCTGTTCCAAAAGTAGGATCGACGGCACCTGTGTTGGGGTCAAAACGTGCCGCCAGGAAATTGCTGCCCGAGGTACCGACAACCAGAAGCTTGCCATCCTGCAAGGTCGCATCGTAGAACGAGGCGAGGAAATTGGCACCGAATGGAATTTCCACCCGTCCTCCTGTTCCAAACAGGGTGTCCAGTGTGCCGTTCGCGTTGTAGGCGACCAGTGACAAACTGCCGCTGTTGGTTGTGAAGATGGTCCCCGACACAATCAGTCTGCCACTCGGGAGTAGTAGAACATTCTCGGCGGTCTCAGAGCGTCCGCCCGCCAGATCTGTAATTACGAGGCCGGCATTTCCGAACGTGGCGTCCGGGGAGCCGTCGCGGTTGAGCCGAACGATCACCAGGTCTGAGGGGCCGAAATTACGATTCGCGGTAAACCCTACATACCCGTTACCAGCTACAACAATCTTTCCGTCTGACTGCAGAGCGAGGCTGGTGGCGAGATCAGAGCGATTTCCACCGAAATCTACTTCGACTATGCCAGTACCGTTGAAGGACCGGTCGAGGCTGCCATCGGTGAGGTATCGGGCGACCAAAAAGTTGACGTTGACGTTGGAAAAGGGGCCCTTGTATCCCGCCGCTACGATCTTGCCATCGGGCTGGATTTTGACGTCGGTCCAGACCTGAGAGAAATTGGTCAGGCCGATACTTTACGACCCCACCAGAACCGAAAGTGCTGTCCTGGGCGCCGGTCCCGGCAAAGGCAGCTGAGGCCAGCAAGGATGATGCCAGCAGACCCGCTATGGCGAAAACCCGATTTGAAATGATTTGCATAAGTAACTCCTGAAAACTGCGTTCTGATACAAGCGTAGTGCAGACTTTCAGTCGAAAATAGTGCAAATTATGAAGGTTATCACCAGAAAGTGTAAAACTTAGTATCTCGGAGACGGAGGTGAACCGTTAGTTGCCCACCTCCTCTTTATCGGTGGGACTAGGCTGCCTGCGCCTGCTGCATGAACTCAGGCATCTCATCCGCGCTCGGGCCATAGCTGGAAGGCACCGCTACGTCCAGCAAGCGCAAGTAGACTCCAAACTGCCCGCGATGCTGATAGCAGTGATTGAACAATATATTCCGCAGGAACGCAGCTCGTGGAATTGCAAGCAACTCTTTGCCATCCAGCGTCAAGCGCCAGGTTGCCTGCATAATCGCGTCGGTGAAGTCAGGCAGCGTGCTTCTGACGACCGCGATGCTGTTGTCGAAGGCATTTAGCACTTCCTGGACGCTCGACGGCTCGGGAAAGCTTGGAAACTCAGGCGCTGGAATCGTATCCTGCCGGGCCATTTCTACAATCCCGCCAGGTGTCATTGCGATGTGCAGAGCCAGCTGGCCGGCAGACATCGACTTTACGTGAGGTTTCCAGCTGAGCTTGTCTTCTGGTAGCCGCTCCAGAAACTTTCGTGTAATATGCGATTCCTGCTCGAACTCGGCGAGCATAGATTGTGCAAGTGTCATCGTAATCTCCTTTATCCTCATGAATTACCGCATTGATTTACTGCCGCTAATCAGGGCTTTTACTTTGGCTTGAAATCGTCGTCGAGCCGCAGCAGTGTATCCGACCAGAACTCTTCGTACCGACTGACCCAACGCTCATAGATTTGCCGGATAGGGACGGCGTTTAACGAGTTCACTCGCTGCCGGCCTTCTTCGCGCGTATTGATCAGATCGGCCTGACGAAGCACCTCAATGTGCTTCATTACTCCGAAACGAGTCATTTCAGGAAACGCATCGACAATCTCGGTTGTCGTTCGGGACCCTTGACGCAACAAGTCCAGGATCGCCCGGCGGGTGGGATCCGACAGCGCTTTCCAGACTGCGTCCATTTGATCTGAATCTTACGAGAAGTCTTTTCTCAAGCCATCCAGATAGTGCTGCCAGCCCGTGCCCACGTTTTCCCGAAGTTCGCGGTCAAAGAACCCTATTGCGCGATGGCGTAAAGTGACCCGGGTTCCACCGGATGTCTGGTCGAGGCGGACCTCCACGTGGTTCAAAGCCGGGTAAGACATAAACATGGGTCCACTCAGCTCGAGCACTGTCGGCGGCTTAATGACTTGCACGTGCCCCCACAAATGACCGATGCCGTTGCCACGATCCCGAAACCAACGGCCGCCCGGCCAGTGCTCTAGGATCATCTGGAGAGACTCCCCATTGGGATTGGTGTTGCCGGCACCGAAGCGGTGCAGGACACCCTTGAAGACTTCGCCAATGTCGGCCTTTACTTCAATATGCTGCTCGTTGTCGAGCTTGATTTCTTCGACTGTCATACGTGAGTCGATAGTAACGTGACCAAAACGTCACGTCAAGATGTTTTTTGGGTCCCTACTATCCGTCCTACTGCTTTACGCCGGCACCTTCAGGCAGGATTCGAAGCAGTTCCTCAACCCCGGAACTCGCATGCTGTTCTACTTCGGGCACTATTTCCTCAACCGCCGGGTAGCTCTTCACCTTGCGGGCTGCCGCGATACCAACCACGCGCGCGACCTCTTCTTCAGAAGCGTTGCGAACGCGCTCCAGGCTGCCGAATGTCTGCAGGAGCTTCTTTACCGTTCTGTCACCAACGCCCTTGATCTGCGTCAACTCCGAGGTCAACCGGGCGGTGTTCCGACGCGACCTGTGAAACGTCACGGCAAACCGGTGCGCCTCATCACGGATCTGCTGAACAATGTGCAGGACCGGAGAAAACTTGTCCAGAATCACAGGCTCGTCTTCCTGACCGAGAACGTAAATCCATTCTTCCCGCTTTGCGATGGAAGCCAGAGGTTGATTCAGCACACCGATGGACTCCAGTGCTTCAGCCGCTGCATGGAGTTGTCCCAATCCGCCGTCCACCAGCACCACACTGGGCATTGCGGTATTTTCTTCCCGCAATTTCGAGTATCTTCGTGTAATTACCTCGCGCATTGACGCGAAATCATCATTGCCAACGACCGTACGTATGATGAATTTCCGGTAATCCGCCTTCTTCATCTTGCCGTCTTCCCACACCACCATGCTGGCAACCTTGTCTGTGCCCTGGATATGGGATATGTCGAAACACTCGATACGCTTGGGCACCTCAGGCGTCGCAAAAACTTCCTGCAGCGCCTCGGCAAGCTGTTTGGTGGTCGGCTTTATGATCCGGAACCGGCCGTCAAAGCTGTGCTTTGCATTGGTTTCGACGAGCGCAACCATGGCCTTCTTTTGACCTCGTTGCGGCGTCAGGATCTCAACCTTGCGACCTCGTTTCTCCGTCAGATATTCTTCGATATCGTCCAGATCTTCAAAAGCAACCGGGACCCAGATCACACCCGGAATGTATGGCTGATTCAAGTAGACCTGTTTCATCAGCGCTTCAATCAGAGCAGGTGCTTCAAACTCGAGCTGGTCTTCCCAGAAGTACTCCCGCCGGTCCACGATGTGGCCATTCCGCATGTGGAACAGGTTTACCGCAACCAGAGGGGGCTCAGCGTAGTAAGCGAAGATATCGGCATCGTCGCCATCAGCTGCCGCCATCTTCTGACGTTGCTCCATCTCTTCCACGGTTGACATCAAATCGCGAAGATTGGCAGCTTCTTCGAAGCGTGTATCTTCAGCCGCTGCTTCCATCCTCCGGCGAAGCGTGGCGGAAAGATCTTTGTGCCGCCCTTCCAGAAACAGCCGGACGTGTCGCACTGCCTCCGCGTAACTCTCGTCGCTGACCAGGCCCTGAACACAAGGTCCGAGACAACGCTTTATGTGGTACTGCAAACAAGGATTTTTATGCGTCCGCCGGAAATCCACATAGCAGGACGGCACCAGAAAGTTGCGGTGGATGAAGTGTACCAGGCGGTGCGCCAGATTGCCTGGGAAGTACGGGCCGTAGTACGTGCTGCCGTCTTTTTTCAAGCGGCGGGTCACATACACACGGGCGTACTTCTCACCTGTGAGCTTGATGTAGGGATACGTCTTGTCATCCCGTAGCAGGATATTGAAGCGGGGCTTGTACTGCTTGATCAGGTTGTTTTCAAGCGCCAGAGCCTCTTTGTTGTTGTCTACCTGAATGAAGTCGACATCGTGCGCACATGAGATCAGTGTGCCGGTCTTGCTGTCTGTCAGCCGGTCTTCATTGAAATAGCTCCGGACCCTTGCTCTGAGGTTCTTGGCTTTTCCGACGTACAACACCTCGCCGTGCTCGTCTTTGTACAAGTACACGCCGGGCAGAAGAGGAAGCTGAGCAACCTTGTCTCGGAGATCTTGCTTACGGTCCATCGTGGGGCTGAAAGGAGGGAACTGCCTCTATCTCATGATGCCCCCGCAGGGTCAGCGGTTGCCATTTCGGCATTCCAACGCCATTTAAGCCGAACGCAGCACTTTCTCGTAATGCGCCTCATACAGCGGAATAAGCCGTTCCGCCGAGAAACGAGAGACCGCCGTATCCCTCGCCGCCCCGGACATTCGCAGGAGTTTTGTCTCATCCCTGAAGAGTTCCACGACCCGCGCCGCCTGTGAATCGACATCTCCAACTGCTTCGAGAAAGCCGTCTTCCCCATGCGTCACCAGATCCGGCACCCCTCCTGCGTTCGTGGCGATGGGGACAACGCCGCAGGCC
>JACMLA010000017.1 GCA_014379815.1 Bryobacteraceae bacterium
CCCGGCAGCCTGCCAATGACCGCATCAGCGAGACTCTTCTGCGCCGCATGCTCGATGTCCCCGTTTACACCCGCTCGCTCCATTCGGCCGACCGCGATATTTTGCCGCGCGGTCAGCTCGTATCGCATGAAGTCCTGAAAGATGACACCAATCTCGCGATGCAGGTCCGCAATGTCGTACTCCCTCAGATCGACACCGTCAAGCAGGATACGGCCTTCGGCCGGGTCATACAATCTGGTGATCAGCTTCACGATCGTCGTCTTACCCTGCCCGTTTTCCCCGATTAGAGCGATGCGCTCCCCCGGTGAGATGGACAGGTCCAGTCGGTCCAGAACGCGCCGGGGCGCACCCGGATAGGCAAATGAGACACCCTCAAAGCGAAACCCGTCCCGAATCGGCCGGGGTGCCGGAATTGCATCTGCTTTCGAGCGTACAGTTGGTTCTACCCTGAAAAAGTCCACCAGATCCGTCAGGAACAGTGACTGATCCGCGATAGAGGAAAAGGTAGAGAAGATCGTCTGTATGTTGCTGCTTGCGCCTGCAATCGCACCCGTCAGAAACTGTAGCGAGCCCCAGGTTAGTTCGCCGGATACGGTTCGGTAAATTACGTATGCGTACGCACCGTAATACCCGGCGCTACTCAGCAGTGAAAGGGCGGCACCCGCAACCAGCCGCCTTTTGGCAAGTCCGACATTCTGCTTGTAGATGTCTTCAGATAGCTGGCTGTATTGGCCGGTTATGAAGCCGCTCAACCCGAATAGTTTTAGTTCCTTGGCTGACTCACGGCTCGCCCCCAGCACCCGCAGGTAATCCATCTGCCGCCGCGTCGGCGTTTGCCGGATGTTTAGCGAGTAGCCCTCAAAAGCAAAGTGACTTTCGCCGAGAAATGCAGGCACAACCGCCACTATCAGTAGCAGAAGCAACCAGGGAGAGAACCAGAAAATTGCTGCCGACAGAGTTATCGCCGCAATCAGTTGCTGCAGAATTGCGCCCAGCGCCTGGATCATCGCGATGCGATCCGTTGCCTGCACGCGTGCTCTCTCCAGCTTGTCGTAAAACACCGGGTCTTCGTAAGAAGCAAGGTCCAGCTGTGAGGCGTGCGACATGACGCGTACACTCACATGCCGTGTGAAGCGGTCTGCCAGCAGGGAATCGAAGTATCCGACCGTTCGCCCCAGTACCGCGCCGAAACAAGCCAGTCCAAATTCCGCGCCGACGAGCCACCAGAACTCATACGGCAGCGCCTTGCCACTAAAATGTTCCTGCACTGCATCCAGAATCCGCTTGGCAACCGTCAACATAGCGACGGGGATCAAGGCGCTGAGCAGTCGGCAGGCGAGACCCCCGCTGACCACACCCGGACCTGAATCCCAGACTATGCGAACCAGTGGAGGTACGTTCCGAAGCGCTCGAAACCGCTCGCCCCAACCGGACCAGAAACTAAGTTTTTCCCCAGCCACGAACCGATGGGACGCCGAAGTACGTCACCTTGTTTCGACACAACAGTTCACCTTGGGGAAAGGTGAGTCGTCGATGTTTTTGTACGTATCATTCAAATAAAGGATTGCTGTGCCCAGGAATACGCTATTTTCCCGACGAGCTTTCCTCCAGGCAGGATCCGCCGCTGTTTTGTGGACCGCTACGCGTCCGGCGTGGGCGGTGGACGCGCAACCTCCAATTCCGATATTTCGGGAAACCATGCTCGCGGAAATGCAGAAGCGAGCCTGCCTCTACTTCTGGGAATGTGCCGATCCGGTTACCGGACTTGTTCTTGATCGCACTAACGCCCGAGCCAAAGACGATCGCCGCGTCTCCAGCATCGCCGCTACCGGATTCGGCCTCAGCGCCCTTTGCATTGCCGACCGCCATGGCTTTGGCAAATCCTCAGAACTGAAAGCGAGGGCTGAACGCACTCTCGAGTTCTTCGCGCGACGGGCCTTCCACCAGAATGGCTTCTTCTTTCATTTCCTCGACATGTCGACTGGAGAGCGCCAGTTTAACTGCGAGTTATCTTCCATCGACACGGCATGGCTGCTCTGCGGCATAATCCACGCA
>JACMLA010000173.1 GCA_014379815.1 Bryobacteraceae bacterium
CCGCAGTAGCTTCAAGCCTTCCCGGGAAGCCACTCCACGCCGGAACTGGCTGGCGAATGCGAATATTCAAGCCGGTTTCCGGATAAATCTTCTGAGTCAGATAGACGTGGCCCGGAGTCAACGCGCGCGCGTCGCTCCACTCGTAGCTGGCGGTCACCCGGGTGCCGATAACCGGAGCAACTGCCGTTATGATCCCGCGAGCCCACTGGCGCTGAGAACGAACGATTTTGGTCCTCAACTCGTCGGCATCATTGGTTTCGAGTACCTGTCCGCGAGTGGTGAGTACGCCTCCGCGCCCGGCCGCAAGCGCCACACTGAAGCTCTCACCGAAGGACTGAACGACCGAAGCCGTATAGCCAGTTCGCGCATAGTTACCGATGTTGAAAACAGAGCTACGCGAGGAAAGTTCCGGAAGCAAATCGCCGGCGCCACTAAAGGCGAAGTCTCCAGGAGCACTCATCGTCAGCGACGCGTTGCGAATGAACTCGTGATACGCCCCGATGCTGTACGTGCGGCTGCCAGTCCGTAAGCGGTAGCCGACTTCCATATTCTCCGACCGTTGCACCTGAGCCTGACCATCGCGAAGAGAGACTCGAGGCAGCAGCGAGACCGCGGCGATATCGGACTGCAAGGATCCGTCCACCTCACGGGCGTTTAGCAAATCCACCGGAGGCGCGCCCGAACTATAACCCAAGTCCAGACTCCCCGGGCCAAGACGCCACGTAAGCCGGGCAAACGGACTGATGTAATTCAGCCGCGCCAGATAGGTAACGGAGTCAAGCGAAGCACCGTAGTCCAGTTCGAGTCCATCGACAAGTTCCATTCTTTCGAGGACCGTGACGGACATCGTTCGAAGAGCAGGCCCAGTTCCGGTCTGGTTGCCAATGAGACCTCCGCGACCAGGTATGCCGACTTGCTGAACCGTCAACTTCACCTCAGGCCCTGTCGAATCTGTCCTGCCGAAACTGGTGCGGAACCCCGCGGCCGGGACATCAGAATTGAGACCGTACCCGAAGTTGCCGGCAAACTGCAATTGATTTTGCCCAAAAACCGAGGTAGCCAAAGCGAACGTGGTGCCGAGGTCCGGTTGGTTTCCTGAGGAGGTAAACGGACTCAGGGACTCACCGGAAGACACCTTAATCACGCCGCGAGTATCTGAAAAAACTGCAGTAACCGTCTGGCTCCCCTGGTTTGGATCGGAAATATCGATACCAGGAAGGACCCGCATAACCGGGCGCGATGTCATGCTGCTGCGCAGGATCCACTTCCAGTCCTCGCTCATCAGCGTTCCGGGCTTACGACTGGAGTAGAACACTTCGACGCTGCTTAAAACGGTGGCCAGATTGATGGCGAGAACGCTTTCCATGCCTGGCTGAACGAGAATATTGTGCCGGATTGCTGGTACGAAACTGGCGACGCTCACCCTCACGGAGTAAATGTCCGGAACAAGGGAAGCGAAAGTAAAATTGCCGTTGGCGTTTGTCAACGAACGTTCAACAAGCCTGTCGTTGCGATTGTACAATCGCACCACTGCGCCCATCTGAGGGATTCCGGTCGAGTCATGAACAGAGCCGAGCACAACTCCGGCAAGTTTAATCGGCGATGCCGCAGGACACAGCTGGGGGGAGAGAGCCAACGCAATAAGAGCGACCGCCGGGGTCAGCATCGCCCTTGATGGAAATCGAAACCTGCCGGTGCTCAGGGCTTGCAATGATTGCCCTCCAAACTTGTTCGGACCGTTACTCAATGGTTCGTGCGATGGGCTTTTGAATCCCATCGCCCGCAAATTAGTGCTAGATTACCGTGAATGTCGAGCTCTGTGTCAGGGTCTGTTTAGCAACCCGATCAGTAACTTTCATACGAAGGGTATACTGACCCGGTTCGAGCGCCTGCAGGGGCAGAACTTTTTCCACCGTCACCTGATTCGCCGATGCGTTTTCCAGCTTCGCGATCTCTTCGCTGAACTCGAAAACTTTCGCGTTATCGCTCTTTTTCACAACTTCATACTCGATGCTTCCGTCCGGCTTCTGGGTCTTTTCGTCGGGCTGAAAGTTGTAGAGCTGCATGTAGATCCCCATCTTTTCGGCGCGCTTGAAGCTATCGCTCAGGCGCGGGCGAACCTTGGAGGAGCCGATGACGAATTGCCCAGTACCGATGTTACGGGTCGGCACCTTTTCGATCAGATCCGCAAGAACAACCGTGCTGGCCGCCAGCTTCTCTTCTTCGAAATGAGGCACCTGCAGTGCCATCTCGTAGTTATTCATGTTGCCGCTGACGACGTCCTTCGCTACCACATTCATGCGGTACATGCCAGGCGGCAGAGGGACCGATTTCTGGTAGATGCTCTGGCCTTTCGAATAATCGCCAAGCATCTGAGTCGGAGCCTCTATGGTGACGGTGTCCTCAAAAATGTTAACCGGACGACGTGTCATTGAGGTGATTCGGGCGTAGATGTTGACGGTCGCTTTTGAGACGCCTTCTTTGTCGGTGAACTGAAGATCGTGCCGATCGAACTGAAGCGTCACGTTCGTCATCACGCTAGAGTTCGTGATGCGCATGAAATCTGCACGGGCCTTCATCGGAAGCAAATTGAACCGTATGGTAGAACTGACTGCTGCCTCCAGATCCTTAAACTTGATCTGTGGTGGCTTCTGCAGGTTTGCGAATTGCTGTAACCGCTCGAACTGATTCATCCTCGCGGGAAGCGGCTGGCTGCCCGTACCGAGGCGTGTACCGTCCGTACGATTGAAGCGATCGTTTTTCGAGGAGAGGCCCATCTGCTCCATCATGGTGAGTCCGGCGTTAGGGACATACAGCAAGGCATCCTTTTCCGACGGATCCATCGTCATCCGATACTCGCCGGTCATGGTCGGATCGACAAATTCGATGTTGATGTCGTTGCCCATCCCTTCGAGGTAGCGGTAACGCCATTTCTCAAACGGATAAGTTGAGGTTGTGCCGCCGCCTTCTTCGATCGGACGCTGGTAACTGCCGCCGGAGGGGTGCGATTCAATTTCAGCTGGGGGACCGAACGTTATGTAGATACGACCCCGATCGGTCTTCCAGCCTGGGATTCCTGAGGCATATCGCTCGTTTGAGTAGGCGATACGACGGTAGTGCTCTTCCTTATACTCGTTCTCGGCGCTGTCCGGGGTCGGATCCCGCCGAAGCCAAAACTGCTCAATGAACTGCTGCTTCTCATCGTCAGTCTGGAATCTTTTGAACGCCTGACGCTCTTCGTCTGTGATGATGTAACCGACGTCTTCGCTGAGCCACTTGCGGTATGGACCTTCCAATTCCTTGCGGAGCTTGGCTTCGCGCTTCTTTCGCTCTTTCTCAGTCAAAGGTTTGGCGACGGTTTCCCGCTCCAAAGCGACTGGAACTACTTTCTTTTCGGCGTGCAACATACTGCCGAACAAAAAAGCCCCTGTAACCGAGACTACGACGGAAATGATGCGGTTGTTCATGGACAAGTTCCCCGTTCAGCGACACAGACGTGGACTCTTAATTGTAGGGCCACAGCGAGTAACCGTCAATCGAGCCGAATTCAGCCCTCACACGTAGTCCCGGATTGGTCCATTGGATGCACTCAAATGCTGAACGGGGTACAGCCGAAAAGCCCTATACTGGCAAGAAGATGTTCAGACCTCTCGCCGTTCTTTTCACCTGTGCGTTCGCTGCGTCCTGTCTTGTTGCTCAGGATATTCCGAAGCTGAGACTTTCGGGCGATGTACGGCCGGTTCGCTACGAGATGGATCTGAAGGTCGTTCCCTCCGCTGATGGCTATTCCGGACATATTGCAATCGAAGCTGAGATTAAGCGCTCTGTCAACACCGTTTGGCTGCATGCGACGGATCTGAAACTGACGAAAGCCGTTGTTGGTTCCCGGACGGCGACAGTTGTCTCCGGTGGCAAGGAGTTTGTCGGTCTGCAGTTACCATCGGCCGCCCCGGCAGGCAAGACACGAATTGAAATCGATTTCTCCGGCACGTTCAACAAGAACGATGTAGAAGGCTTCTTTAAGCAGTCCGATAACGGCAATTCGTATGTCCTGAGTCAGTTTGAACCTACCAGCGCGAGGCGGGCTTTTCCCTGCTTCGATGAGCCCGCGATGAAAGTTCCGTGGAAGCTA
>JACMLA010000174.1 GCA_014379815.1 Bryobacteraceae bacterium
AGCAGAATGCTAAATGAGACGGGATTGTGGTCGGAGTCGCCGTGCACGGTGCAAATACCGGTAAGTAGAACGACGCTGCCGATGTATTCCGTCGCGTCAACCGCGGCGGAGAGCGGAAGGTGTGCTTCGAACACTTCGCTGCCTTGTCGCAGTATCCAGACGCGTTGTCCGCCTTGTAGATGGCTTTCCGCAACCGTGCCCTCCAGGCTAACAAGTTGCTCATCGTATGGAACGTGATTGAACCCCATTTGTTGAGAGATTACGTCCAGCGCGCGAATTCGCACTGGCTTGATGGGACTTGCGTGTCCGACGATGCGGACGAGACCGTCCTTGAGAACTGGTGCGTATTCTCCCCTCATCGGGAAACCCACTGCTTCAACTTTGCTGCCAGGCACCACCAATTCCGTTGAGGAGCTCTGAATTCGGATCCCGTCGTTGCCGTCCTGAATGTAAAGAGCGCGGCCCGGAACCTGATAGGTGGAGATGCCTGCGACTTTCACCCGGTGCTGGGCCTGACCGAACTGGAGTATGTTGCCTATGAGTGTAGTCGACCCACCGAAAGGGTCGTCCTCAGCTGGCTGCACGATGTCAATGTCTCTGCGATCCGGAACAAACATTCCAAGACCAACAAACTGTCTCTTCTGATTGAATTGGGTGGAGCAGACGCCGCGAACACGTACCGTGGAGTCGATCAGGCGATTGTAGTCGATTCCTGCAAAGTCCTGCAGCAGAACAGTCATCGAACCCCCGCCAAGCTCCACGCTGAGAGTAAGCGCGTCGCGCTCGAACAGTTTGGTGATCCGTGCGGAGTGAACGACGCCGCTCACCTCGATTCGTTGACTGTCCTCCCGACCACCAAGTAAGTCACCGTATGTCACCCGTCGTGCCAGAGGAGGAGAAACATGACCAACAACGCGGACATAGGAAGCGAGGATGACCGGAGCAAACATACCTGCGCCGCTCCTGCCCGTCACCTCCACTTCATCGCCTACTTGTACGTCGGCTTTATCGGTACGGTCAACGGAAATGCCGGCGGTCGAATCCTGAACGAAGAAGGAATTCCTCCATCCAGACAAAGCGGTGACGATGCCACGTACCTTCACCGGTCTGTCTTGACGCGCCTGATAGAGTTCGAGGGCTCGCACGCCGCGAACCGTGGTCAGGTCGGGGACAGTCTGACCTCGCAGCTGTCCTGCCGTCGCAGCGAACACGGATACCAGGCCAATGAGAGCAGACAGACGGACAAAGGCCAAATCAACTCGATTCGTTGCCGCCATGGGGCTCAGTCGGCGTCTTTCCTGGCGCGCCTGTTCATAAACTTTGCTGCCTGGCATGTTTTCATCCGCGGAGGTTTCCGCCCACTGGCTAGTTATCGGCTGCTATAGGGAGACCTTTAGAGCGCAAAGGTGCGGTGCGCACCACCAATTGAGTCAGGAACGATTCGTGCCGCAATCGAGTTGCTCAAAAGGCTGAGTGGAACACGCGATCGAAGATCTTGCCCACATTCCGTAGCTGTCGCTGCAAACTAAAGCTCTCAGCCAGTTGCTCGCCTGTCAGATGCTTAGCGATTTCCTGATCGCTTTCGATAGCTGACCGGAAGTTCCCGCCTGTTTCCCAGGCCTGCATCGCGTGCTGCTGGACGATACGGTACGCGTCCTCGCGTAGTATCCCGGAGGCGGCGAGGTCCAGCAAGACCTGACCCGAGAAAACTAACCCTCTTGTCGATTCGAGATTCTGGAGCATTCTCTCAGGGTAGACACGCATCCCGCTCACCAGCCATGTTGTCCTGGCGAGCAGGTAGTCGGTGAGAATGCATGAGTCTGGAAGAACGACACGCTCGGCTGAGGAGTGCGAGATATCCCGCTCGTGCCAAAGCGCGATGTTTTCAAATGCGGCCTGCACGTTGGATCGCACCAGGCGCGCCAGTCCGCAAATCTGCTCAGCGGTGACAGGGTTGCGTTTATGCGGCATCGCGGACGAGCCCTTCTGCGAAGAACCAAATGGCTCTTCTGCTTCGCGCACTTCCGTCCTCTGCAGATGCCGGATTTCCAGCGCAATCTTTTCGCAGAGTGCCGCGATCAGGGCCATGGCTGACAGGTACGCAGCATGAAGATCACGCGATAAAACCTGGGACGAAATCGGAGCCGCTTTGAGGCCCAGACGCGCACAGATCTTTTCCTCGTCCTCCGGATCGAGGTGCGCAAACGAGCCGACGGCTCCCGATATCTTGCCGCACCGGATATCCTCCGCAGCCGCTTCGAACCGTGTAGTCGCGCGACGGCATTCGTCGAACCAGAGCGCCAGCTTCAAGCCGAAAGTATATGGCTCTGCGTGCACACCATGGGTGCGGCCGATCTGGACTGTGTCGCGAAATTCGAATGCCCGTGTTTTCAGGACTTCGGCGAGCTGACTGAGTCCGGCACGCACAACATCCGAGGCTTCCCGGATCATCAACGCCTGCGCGGTATCTACGACATCGTTGGAAGTCAGTCCGAAATGAAGCCAGCGGGAAGCTTCCGGTACGCCTGCGGCCTGCATCGATTCCGCTACGCAGGTGGTAAACGCGATCACGTCGTGTCGGACTTCGCGTTCGATCTCGGCAATACGGCCCGCATTCGTCGCGGCGTTTGCACGTAAAGCAATGGCCGCCCCGGCAGGAACTTCCCCGCGCTCGGCGAGTACATCGGAAGCGGCCAGCTCGACTTCCAGCCACATGGCGTATTTGTTGTCTTCACTCCAGATACGACCCATTTCGGGCCTTGTGTACCGGGCGATCATGAGAGGCTCAGAATTCCCAGACCTGGGACTGCATGCCGGGCTCCGTCACTGTCAAATGACAGGGAATCCCGCGCTTTCGAAGTGCCTGCGCCGCAGTCATGTCGACAATGGCCGGGTGGTTATTATGCTCGCTAAGGTGCGTAAGGACAACTGACTTCACGCAGGAGTCCAAACCATCCATCAGGAAGTCTGAGACCATCCTGTTAGATAGATGCCCGTGGCGGCTCATCACTCGCTGCTTTACCGACCAGGGATAAGGTCCGACCTTCAGCATGTCGAGGTCGTGATTGGATTCCAGCATCAGCATGTCGGTACCGCGCAGATGCATCCGAACAGAATCGGGCATGTATCCAAGGTCGGTGACGACACCAATCCGCGTTCCTCCTGCTGTGATACAGAAAGCAACGGGATCGACGGAGTCGTGCGGAACTGTGAAGGACTCAATTTTGATATCGCCGATGCAAAACTGCTGACCAGCCTGGAAGCACTGCAGCCTCGGTTCGTACTTACCCCAGTCAATTGTCGGAGCGGTCAGGCGGGTGAGGTAGACAGAAGCTTTCGCTTTGCGCAGTACAGGCAAGAGTCCGCAAACGTGGTCGCCATGCTCGTGGGAAACCAGCACCGCATCGAGCGATTCCGGCTTCTCTCCGATGGCTTCCAGACGCGTGAAGATCTCCCGGCCACTGAGGCCAGCGTCAATCAGGATACGGGTGCGACCGGAACTAACGAAGGTGGCGTTGCCCGCGCTGCTGCTGGCAAGTATGCAAATCCGTACGATGGCGCTCCGTCTCCTTTCTGACACTCTATCTTAACCTGGTGCATGGGGAGTAACTACAGAAACAAGCAGAAATGTTTTATACGCAGGTACCTGAAACAGAAAAGGCCCGCGACGTCTCCGTCACGAGCCTTTCTGGTCTGCTGTCCCTTAAGATCTTTAGTCGCCGAAGGAGCCGACTTCTTCCTGCTCTTTTTTTCTGGCCGGGGCTGCCGGGGCAATGCCTCCGTTGGGCGTCAGAGAGCTTAGCGGAACGAAGCCATTTTCGACAGGCTTTTCGCCCAGAACGTGAGTGCGGTACAGCCGTTCCATCTCACGGTCCTTCGCGGCCTGCTCCCGGTCCTTCGCGTCCTGCTGGACACGAAGTTTCGCATCACGCTCCCGGGTCTTTTCTTCGCGGGCCGTTTTCGCGATGCCAAGGTCGTCTAGGTCAGTCTGGCGTCCGCGTTCCACGTCTTCGCTGTTCAGTATCAGCTTGTGGGTTGCGTCTTCCATGCTGAGGTTCTTGCCGCCCGCGATGATCTCGTGGCGGCCTTTTTCGGCATACCACTTGGTCAGCGTGGCGGTCATGTGCATCTTCTCGATGATGTTGCGCCAGCCGACACCTGTGTTGTAAGCGCAGAAGCTGATCTCGCCTTCCTGGGTGGCGTACGGAATGATGCACTGCTCGGTCCGGCGGAAGTCGTAGTTAAACAGGTCCTGAAACCACATGCCCGCGATGAACAGGAAATTCCAGCGGTCGGCACGGCGCTTCTCAATATCGGCTATGGTGCGGTCGCCTGTGACCTTGCCGTAGTTCTTTCCGGTGGCGCCAAAGGTCTTATCGAACTTCTGGAGCAGGTCCATCAGCTTGAAATGCGTAGGCGCCTGGAATGGGTCGTAATTGCGCGCTGTCGCCAGAGCCATTCCTACCACTGAAAGAAATTTGCTGCGAGCCGCGTCATTGACCTTCTTGACGTCGTTTGCGAACTGATCGCCGTTGAGGAACGCGGTAACCGGAACGGCTTCCTTGGTTTCCTTGTCGACCATGACTGCGAAGCCAACGCCACAATTCGGATGGCAGCCACAGGACAACTGGCCCCAGTCACGATCGGGACCCTTGACCAGATCGCCCCAGTCCGAGAACGTTCCCATGAACGAGATCGGGAACCAGTCACGGGCCGGCTCGCCGAGTCCGGTCTGATTCTTCACATCGTGCGCCAGGTGGCTGAGAGTGTAGCGCTGCGCCATGCGACGGTCGTCGGTGATCGCTTCGTCGCGGCCGGTGAACGACACTGGCTGAAAACTGAGAAACGAGATGATTTTAGGATTATCGAGAGCGAAGCGAACCACGGCTCCAACCTGTTCATTGTTGATGCCGTTGATGATCGTGATCACCGGAACGATATCGACACCGGCGTTGTGGAGGTTCGTAATTGCCTTCAACTTAACGTCGAAGAGATTGCCAACCGCACGGTGCGAGTTGGCTTCGTTGCCGACTCCATCGAACTGGAGATAGGCGTATCGCAAACCGGCTTCAGCGGCCTGCTTGCAGAATTCGGGGCTCTTGGCGAACTCGATTCCATTGGTGGCCGCCTGCACGCTGTTGTAGCCGACTTTGCGTGCATACCGGACGGCGTCGAGGAAGTACGGGGAGAGCGTTGGCTCACCACCGGAAAACTGTACTGACATCTGGCGACGGGGCTTGATCGTGATCGCGTTGTCCAGAAGCGTCGTCACATCTTCCCAGGTCAGCTCATGCACGAAGCCAACCTGATTGGCATCCATAAAACATGGGTCGCACATCATGTTGCAGCGGTTGGTGAGGTCTACGGTAAGAACCGAACCCCGGCCGTGCTTGATAGTCGATGATCCGTGATTGTGGAGCTTCGCGTCGTTATGAGCGGCGATATCGCGGCCAGGAAAGCAGTCTTCCAGATGGCGGAAGAAGGCCATATCCATAGCCATCAGATCTTCGAAATGTCCGTGCTTCGGGCAATCCTTGACCATCCAGATCTTGCCATCGCGCTCGACGATCTGGGCTTTGATTTCCCCGACCTTTTCGTTCAGCAGGATCTCATGCGGCACTTTGCCGTCGACGATCTGCTGCCGGATCTCAGGTACACACCGGGGGCAAAGGGAGTCGGTCTGCCGCGGCCAGCCCAGAGGAGGTTTTGTCTTTTGCCAGGACTTCAGGAGGGGTTTGTCGGACCACTTTGGCGTGAATGACGGATTCGGGTTGATGCTGTTGAGCTTGTCAAAGATCTGCCATGCCCCGTTAGCTGCCATCGTGACAGCCTTTTCCACATACTTAATTGGCTTGTGCATCGTGTATTGTTTCCCCCTGCCTGCTCATGGATTGTTGTGCGCGACTCCACGCACCCGGTCGCCACCTGCTGCAGCCGTGATCTCTGACAGTGTGACACGCTACCCGATCCGAGGCAAATCAGGATCCGGTAAACAGTGCTGAATCAGGGTTGTACGGGCTCTCAAGGCCTCTGAATGGTCGTGCGGGAATCCCACTCCGGGGAGTGCATAACCATTCAGGGGACACTGGTTTCCCCCTGGTGAGTCTTACTAATGTGCCGGTATGCAGCAGCTACCGTACAAGGAGACTTCGAATGAGACTGTTAGTTCCGATCGCAACGGTTTTCAGTGCAATTTCGCTGTTTGCGGGGCAAGCGACCCCCGAGCCGAAACCGGCAACAACGACATCCCAGCAAACCACGGGAACCGATCTCTCGCAGAGCGAAGCATTAACGACAGCTCCGCGATCCACAACCGAGCGACCCAACATGTCAGGTGCAGGGCTCGACAAAACGCTGACGGGCGTTCTCATGGATGCTAGTTGTCGGGCGATTGCAGTCCGAAACAGTTCTGCAGAACTGACGACGGTGTCGCCGTCGCACTCGCGGCAGGACGGAATGACCGGTGCCAGTGCGCAATCTACACAAGGCGAAACCGGACGAACCCGTACAGAGACAGAACAGCGATCCAGACTCACCAGCCCGCGGACAGCGGCAGGAACAGACAACAAGCCCATGCCGCGTCTGACGGAAACGGGACGTGCCTCATCAGGACCGGCTAATGCCTCCGCGACAGGCACGACTGGAGCGGCTGTTGCGCCGCCTTCAGCCACGGTGAGTGGAACTGCGGACGCGCCGATGTCGCGCCTTACCGAATCGGGCAGAAGAAGCGCGATTTCGGGTCCGAGCCATGCTTCCGCTCTCGGCACCACTGGAGCCGCAGCCGACATGACACCATCACAAGTGCGGACACCATCACAAGCTGGGACACCACCGCAATCGGGCAATTTGCAGAGTATGGATACCGTGCAGGGACCTGGTGCGAGTTCAGGAACAGGTGACCGGGCGCGCAGGAGTGCCAGAGATGTAGCGGCAGCCGAATCCGTTTCAGGTGACGCTGAGACCGTCCGTGAGAAGTATCAGGCATGCCAGGTCACTGCGTCTACCACGTCGTTTGCACTCCACGCCGAAGGTGCTCTCTACGTTCTGGATCGCGCCAGCAACCAGATGGTTCAGGAGCAGATGCGCAACGAGGCGTTTCGGGCTTCCATGTCAGACAAGAAGGATGCTTCCAGATGGATGACTGTCACAGTGCAGGGTACTCCGACCAGTGAGAACGTGCTGACAATTCGGTCGGTGCGGAAGTAGGATTTTGCGGGTAGAATAGCGGGCGCGGGGAGGATGCCGCGCCCACCTGAGCAGCCGTACTCTGCGCCTAGGAAACTTTCTTCTTCGGAACCGTTCCAGCGGGAACAGCTGACGACTTGCCGTCGTTCTCCAGTTCCGAGAACATTACCCGGCGCTCTTCGTCCATTGCTTTATTCGCCATGATGACGGAGATGGAATCGTCGAGGCCGACTTTGTAATTGGCTTTCGGGTTCATATTGCCAGTGCGGATGTCGTTGAAGAATCCCTCGAGAGAAGAGGTTACCGGGTTCTTATTCTCGACTGGCACCATGATGTTCTTCGAATACAACCAGCGCCTTGCAAACTTGGCTTCCTTCTCGAGAAAGCTGTCATTGCCCTTGAATTCATCGCCGGAAAGCAGAACGGGAAGAGCGCGCGAACCGGAGGCTAGCGAGAAGCTGGCACCGGCCTTGTAAGTCTCTTTTTTTCCGCCTGTTTCGACCTTGGGAGGGTTGGGCTCTTTGTACCAGATCGCCACGGGCGGGTTCGGATCCATCTTGCCGTCACCGATGGTGATGTGAACCGTTCCCTGCGTTCCGGAGATCCACTCGCCTTGTTCGGCACGCGTTCCGCCAAACAATGGCAGGTGAGAAGTGGTGCTGGCACCAGACCAGATCAGCTTCTTGCCCTTAGGGTACTTGAAGATGAGCTGAATGTTGTCATAAATGTCGCGCCCGTCGTACATGGTGTCCAGGCCGCCGAGACCCATCACCATCTCAGGGGTAGAACCAAACATCCAGTCGGCTACATCGAAGTGGTGCGAGCCGAGTTCGGCAGCCAGACCGCCTGAGGTCTTACGGAACAAGCGCCAGTTTCCGGGTTTCATGGTCCAGCCCGGGTTCCGGTGCCACTGGCCGTACATAAACTTAACGTCGCCCAGAGTACCCTTTTCGATCATCTGCTTGACCATCTGGTAGTACTCGCTGTAACGCCGCTGCAGACCAACCTGCAGGACCTGTTTGGCGTGCTGGCTGGGGTAGATGGAGCGCAGCTTGTGCACCTCTTCTCCGGTAAACACGATGCTTTTCTCGCAAAACACGTGTTTGCCGGCCTTGAGGGCGTCTTCTAGCATCGGATAATGGAGGTACACCGGTGTCGCAATTAACACAGCCTCTACTGAGTTATCCGCCAGCAGCTGCCGGTAATCTTTGTAAGTTTTGGGATCGGTCCCGATCGCCATTTTGCCCTTGCTCAGAGCATCGTCACTGACGTCGCAGATGGCCGCGCAACGTCCACTATCCACGCCCTTCAGCAGCCCCAGCAGATACTGTCCGCGACCGCCGCTCCCAATGACTCCGTAGTTGACCTGATTGTTCGCCGCGTGAACGCTTTTGAGGAAAGCAGGTGCTACCCCCAGCGCTACTCCGGCTTTCACCGCGTCTCTTCTGGTGACTCCACTTGTTGGCATGACTGACTCAACTCCTCGGTTCTCGCGCTTCAGGTTCGAGCCTGCGCATAGTATCAGGACGGCGTCCTGCATCTGAAGGCTACTTCAGTGTAACGCCGTTTTCGTCTCGGGAGTTACCGGATTTTAGAGTCCGATCTAGAGACCATAGTCACGCTTAGGCTCTGCCCGAGCCAGGGTAGTCCTCAGGTACGGGTGGGGATTGATGGCTGTACCTCCCCGCCGTACTTCGTAATGAAGGTGGGGCGCGGTGCTGCGGCCGGTTGTGCCGGATTGTCCGATCGTTTCTCCGCGGCGGATCCATTGGCCCGGAACCACCCGGAATCGGGACAGATGGGCATAGTAGGTTTTGAAGCCGCTGCCGTGATCAACCACCACAAGTTTCCCGTAGCTGCCGCCCCACTCAGCTGAAGTGATGACTCCGTCCGCAGCGCAATGGACAGCCGTTCCGCTGGGCACAGAGATATCCACACCTGTGTGAAAAGCTCCATCACCGGAGAAAGGATCGCTGCGGTGGCCGAAGCTGCTCATCAGTCTGCCTTCGACAGGCCAGCTGTTGGGCAACATATTCGTGGGAAACAGAGTGTTGCCGCGCCGTGCAAACTCGGCGATGCTGGCAGACCGGAGGAAATTGTACTGCTCGAGAGTTTCGGAAACCGTGGGCATGAGATGCCCCTGATCCGAGATGTCAGCTGGTCCTTCCAGATCGCGTTTGATGCCGTAAGCGACCGAGACCTCATTTGCTAACAGTTGCAAGCTAGCCAGTTGCAACCCTTTTTGCCGCGATTCTTTATCGAGGCGCTGATAACGCGTCTTGAGTGTCGCGACCTCGTCCCGGAGCGTGTTGTAGTTGGCCACCTCCCAGCTCATCCGAATGTAGCTGGAGGCGAGTCCAAGCAGCGAGATCCCGCCGAATGCGGCGAGAACCAGCACGACGTAAACGAAGGCGTAGGGGACGTGTATCCGGCGCAACCGCCCGTGAAGGGAATGGGCGAGGACGACAATAAAGTACGGCTGATTCAAATCCGCTCTCCGACTTCTGGGACTAGTAACTACATCCCGGCTGTGCTGCACTGTGTGTATATCGACTGATTTCTCCAGTTCCTGCAAAACGGAACCGAAAGTCATGGTACTCACAAGGTGCTTTTTCTGAAAGAAGCCTCAGCGTATCCTGTATCGGGACCTGTGTCAACGGTCCACAGTTGTGGGTCTTTTTGCCACAGTTGGGGTGGAAGGCGTACCCTCAAACGCGGGGGGGTGTGCTGTTTTAGGTGATGCGATCTGGAAGGAGCTGTTCGCAAAAACAACCGTGCGGATCTGACCTCTCGGCCCGATCGTGCCAACGTCTTTCCCGTTTAATTTCAAGTCCAGAGTTCCCGCATTTCCGGTAAGAAGCTTTGCATTTTCGTCGACGGAAAACTGGCGGCGTTCCGCAGGGTCCAGAGTGCCAATGTAGACCGTTTTCCCACCTGAGGACAGTTGCACCCAGGTCGGCTCGGTTGCTACGAGTTCTACTACCATGCTCCCGACCGGCACTGGAGCCGCTTCCGCCGGTATGGTGCTGGTGTAAGGAGAGGACAAGGGAGTCTGCGGCTGGGGAGTTTCTAAGCTTGCAGCAGGAGACTTTGCAAGCTTTTCCACCGGTGCTTCTGCAGGCTTGAGTTCTTCGGGCCTTACTTCTTCGGGCCTGGTTTCTGCCGGCCTGGCTTCTGAAGAACGTGACTTGGTCACCGACTGCGATTTGGATTCCCCACCGGCCTGCGCAGTTTGCTGACTGAATCGCTCTGCTTCCGCTTCTTTAACAGTTTGCG
>JACMLA010000175.1 GCA_014379815.1 Bryobacteraceae bacterium
AACGTCCCGTTCCGCAAGCGAGTCCGCCAGCGTTCCGGTGCCAAATCGCGACGCGGCGTTTGTGCGGTTTATGCGCTGGATTAACACCTTCAGTTCCTGCGCTGACTTCTCCAGTTCGGACTGCAACTCGACAGGATCCTCCTCCGGTATGTCGCCTTCCTGAACACGTGCGTTCTTGACCAGCCGTTGCTTTAGTTGCTCCAGACGTCTTTGGAGATCTGCACGTAGAGCTAATGCTTCGGCGATTTTCATCTTCGCGTTCCTTAAATTATTTTGGCACTCTGCGATGCCAAAGGAGTCGGATTCACGAAGCCGGGCTACGATGGGTGCAAATGAGACAGGCTGTTGTTTTCAAAAGTGAGGACGGGCATTGGGTGGCTGAGTGCCTTAGCCTGCCAGGCTGCGTTAGTCAGGGACGAACGCGCGAAGAGGCCATCGAGCAAATTCGTGAAGCGATTCGACTGTATGTCGCTGTGTTGCAGGAAGACCAGATGCCGATTCCAGAAGAACGATTGGACACACTGCTGGTCGCTGTGTGAGCAAGCTCCCGAGCGTCTCCGGTTGCGATTGCGTGCGGGCGCTTAGGAAAGCCGGCTTTCGGGTGCCCGGTTGGGAGGGGAGCCACATCGTCCTGCGGCGTGATGAACCGTTTGGACAGGTAGTGGTTCCGGATCATAAAGAATTGGATCGAGGCACTTTGCGGGCAATTCTGCGAGGCGCGGAAGTTACGGTGGAAGACTTCCTGGAACTGTTGGACTGAGAAGCTAGCCTGGCCGCCCGAGCCTACTTCAGGATTACAGTGAACACTCAGACTAAGATCCGCTGGGGGCGCCCTTAACTAACGGGGTCGCCTCGGTGGTTTGAGAGGAAGTCTTCGTCGATGGCCTTTCGGCCTCGGAAGCCTTCGTCGAGACCGTGCCAGAACTCGATTCTGGTTTCGCCGAGACGCCAGCAGAGGCATACTTCCCTGCCCTTATACAGTGTCAGGAAGTCGAGAAGGCCGATATCGAGATCTTTTACCTGGCAACCCAGGCTTTCGATCTCCGCCATCACTTCCTGTAGTTTTTCGGCGGACCGGTCGCGGGTTTGCCGGATGCGTGCGGCGGATTCTACATTGACGGCCATTCCGCCCATCATCATGATTCTGCGCGTCAGGTCCCGAAAGCTCTGGTCGGCCTGCTGGAGTTCGGACTTTCGGGCGATGGCAACCAGGATCGACGACTCAACCACAGGCAAAAGACGCTCCGCCTGTTCGAGCGTGAAGTATCGGGGCATCTCCTCAAAGTATGAGGCTTACCCGTTTAGATCCCACAGATCTGAACGGAGACCGAGCGGCTGCGGGGTCCGTCGAACTCGGCTAGCACGATGCTCTGCCAGGTTCCGAGCAGAACGTTGGCATTCCGCACCTGCAACATGACGGTTTGGCCCATCAGCATGCCGCGCAGGTGAGAATCAGCGTTTTTTCGCTCACAGTCGGACAGAGCCGGGTCATTGTGGCGGTAGTAGCGGTTCCGTTCCACGACTTCGTCAAAGAACTCGCGCACATCGCCAGCGAGGGCATCCTGCCATTCGGAGAGAAAGACTCCGGTAGTGGTGTGCAGGCTCTGGATATGAATGAATCCATCGCGGACGCCACTCTTCCGAATCAGGTCGTTCAGTCGATCCGTGACATTGAGCAACTGCATGCGGTCGCTGGTAATCCAGTCCAGTACACGGTTGAAAACCTTCCACGTGCCACTTGCCGATGCGGGCTGTGGCTGCTCTTCAGCGATCTCGGAAGTGATCTCGGAAAGGGGACGGATCGTTACTGTCGCCATAGTGTGTCAGATGCTTTCGCCAGGATTACAGACGCACTAACGGTGATGCTGGTAAGCGGGATACCGGTTGCAAGATTGTTTTAAGCAGTACAAACTGACTTCACTCTGGTACCAGATGCCTCCGGGAGCCGTGTTTGCCTCTTGACAAGGCACGTCTTGTGCTAAACTCTGCGGCAGAGCCGCATTCTGGTGGCCATTCTGCCTGTGACCTCAGCCCCGCTCCCATCCGCACGATCTGGAAACGCTCCCTAAGTGAAGCTGACTGTTTGCCGTTAAGGAGAATCTGAATGACGAATATCTTTGTTGGAAATCTGTCGTATGCAACGACGGAGAACGAGCTGGAAACCGCGTTTGGCGAATACGGCGCAGTCGAAAAAGTGTCTGTCGTTCGTGACAGGGACACTGGTCAGTCGCGGGGGTTTGCCTTTGTCGAGATGACGAACAGTGCGGAAGCTAATGAGGCGATTAATGCTCTGAATGGCCGCGAAGTGAACGGCCGGGCGTTGAACGTGAATGAAGCCCGAGCCCGGGAAGCGCGGGGACCTGGTGGTGGAGGCGGTGGTGGTGGTTTCGGAGGGGGCCGGGGAGCCGGGGGCGGCGGAGGTCGTGGGAACGGCGGCGGCAGTGGTGGCGGCGGTGGCCGGGGACCCCGGCGTGAGCCACGCTGGTAAGTCTGCTCTTTTCAGATCTAGCGACCACCTGGTCTCCGCAGACTTTGTCCTTTATAGGGATACAGGCGGTCCATCAGAGCCCAGTCCATCTCCAGCCCTAAACCTGGCTTGTCCAGCAGGGTTACCGTTCCTTTGAGCACCTGAGGGAACGTACCCTTTGTCAGTTCCACGAACCGGGTAGTCATTCCCGCATCCCACTCCTGGGATAGAAAGTTGCGAATCGCGGTCATGGAGTGCAGGGACGCGACGTGTGCCACGGGTCCGTAATACATGTGCGGGGACATCTCTGCACCGTAGGTTTCCCCCAAAGCAGCGATCTTGCGAATTTCGGTGATGCCCCCGCAGTGGATGACATCGGGCTGCAGGATCTGCGCGCCTCCGGCATCCAGCAGCCTTTTGAACTCATAGCGGGATACGAGGCCTTCGCCGCCTGCGAGAGGCACCGGGCTCTTTTTGGCAATCTCGCCTAACTTTTCGGGCAGCTCACGCCACGTAGGCTCCTCGATGAACAAGGGACGGTAAGGCGCGACGGCTTTGGCGAATTCGATAGCGGAGCGCACGCTGAAGGTTTCCCACATCTCCAGGCCGAAATCCAGCCCGGGTCCGCCGCCCTTGCGCACGGCTTCCACTTCTTTCACGAG
>JACMLA010000176.1 GCA_014379815.1 Bryobacteraceae bacterium
AGCAAAGCCATTTCGTCGGGAGAACCCGCGTGCTGTTTAAGAAGCCCATCCCACTGCCGCTGCGCATACTGGTCAACGCTTACCGGTGCTTCCAGAGCATCCTGTACCGCAGCCAGAGCCGAGTCCGCCAAGATCACACTTGTCTGCTGGTCGCCTTCGAAGCGTTCCCAGAAAGCCTTCACCGTTGGGCCTGATCCGGCGTTACCGGGGACGCGCAGAACCTGAAACAAAAGCACACCGCACACGATCGCGAGCACTCCGCTGAGGCCCGCCAGCGCAAGAACTAGTCGGGAAGTCCTTGTCGGTCGCTCTGGCACAACCACCAGATCAGGCGGCTGCGGCTGTTCCCGCCGGCGCAGCACCGGCACGTACGATCCCTGTGGAATTAACAGGACTTCTGGTTCGCTGGAACCTTCTTCCGCAAAGTACCGTTCCAGCCGCTTGCGGAGCTGCGAGACCTGCACCCTTACAAGGGTGTCCTGGCCCGAGTCATACTCCACCGATCGGCCAAACGCGTCGCGAGCGATCTCATGCTCCCGGATGCGAATCGTTCCGGAGTCTGACCCGTCGTCATTCCACGCGCGCTGGCAAAGATAGCGCAACAGCTCTTTCAACCGTTGCGAGCGGGCAAGCTGAGAGGAGGCCGATATCCGGTCGACAATCGCCCAGCCAGCCCCGGAACCAGGGGTTACGGAAGGCGTTACGTCACTCGGCTTACTCGACGGTCCCACCGACATCAGGCCCGATGTTAGCACCGGTTCAAAGAGCAGAGACAGTGCTTTCGTATTCACAACTTACGCCGCCTGCTTACGTAAATTCACCGCGAATTCGCTTGTGCGAGTGCTCCCGGCAGCCCCACCATAGCCCTTGCCTATGCGCTTGCGATTCTTGCTTCTTCTTTTCCTTGCGTCTCTATTTCTCAGTCCTGTTACGAAAGGACAACAAACATCGGCTACCGTCACCGGAACCGCGACCGATCCCTCCGGCGCGACACTTCCCCGAGTCCAGGTCCGGCTGAAAGAGCTGGCTACCGGACTTGTTCGCGAGGCTGCTACCGACAGCTCCGGGAACTTTACGCTTCCCTTTCTCTCGGCGTCCCGGTACAGTCTGGAAGCCTCCTCCACCGGTTTCCAGAGATACCTGGTAGAACCATTCGAGCTTCAGGTAGGGCAGACAGCTCGCATCGATTTGAAACTCAAGCTAGGCGAAGTCACGCAGACCA
The DNA here is from genome assembly GCA_014379815.1 of Bryobacteraceae bacterium. The sequence continues at coordinate 1,223 of JACMLA010000176.1, forward strand.
TGGAGGTCTCCGCCTCTGCCGCTGTATTGCAAACCGAAAGCTCCTCAGTAGGTGCCGTAATCGACAGCAGCAAGATCGTCAATCTGCCTCTAAATGGCCGCAACTTCGTGCAACTGGCACAGCTGATTCCCGGCGTCAATCCAGGAACTCCCGGCTCCATCACGGTGCGGCGCGGGCGCGGATCCATCGGCGAGACATCCCGTAGTTCAGGGATCACAGCCATGCAGGCTAACGGCGCCAGAGATACCAACAACCGGTTTTACCTCGATGGAGTCGAGTTCATGGACTACGATGCCTTCAGTTACCCCTTCGCTCTGTCGATTGATTCCATCGCCGAGTTTCGGGTCGAGACTTCGACGTACTCGGCCGAATACGGAGCATCTCCCGGAGGTCAGGTAAGCATCATCACGCGTCGCGGTTCCAACCGGTTCAATGGCACACTTTGGGAGTTCAATCGCAACGATGCGCTCACCCAGACGCGTGACGAGATCGCCAAAAAAGACTTGCCCTCGCCCCGGCTGAATCGCAACCAGTATGGCGCCAATGTTGGTGGACCGGTCCAGCTGCCATACCTGTACAAAGGCCAGGACAAAACGTTCTTTTTCTTCAACTGGGAAAGCGGTCGCCACGCATCGGGATCTACAGCCGGATTCCGCCTCGTCCCACCATCCGAGATGCGCAGGGGAGACTTCTCCAATCTTCGCAATGCACGCACCAATGAGCCAATCGTCCTGCGCGACCCTCTCAACATCGGCATTGTCGGCAACCGGATTCCGCAAAGCGCGTTGAGCCCTCAGGCAGTGACGTTTCTCAAGTTCACTCCCGAGCCGAATACTCAGGTGGGAACTTCCAACTACGTCAGCACGCCCTTCAGCGCTGTTAGCACGCAGGACAACTACACCGCCCGCGTGGATCACAATCTCAGCGTCAAGGATTCCCTCGCTTTCCGCTATCTCTGGAATTCAACCGTAGAAAGCGGAACGCCGTTCTGGGCCAACGATGTCCGTGACAACGATGCCCGTACCTCGGGTATTGCAACAACGTGGACCCGGACGGTCACTCCTTCCATCGTCAACGAATTCCGCTTCGGTTGGAATCAGATCGACGAGGAAGAGATCTTCGGTACCACCAACAACCCCGACTTCGATATCGCGGGCATGATGAACCTGCCTCTGGTATCCCGTCGTCCGGTCGACTTCGGCCCACCTGACATCTCGATAGCGAATGGAGCAGATGGCAACTTTGCGGTCTTCAATCTACAACGGCAGATTGGACCACGCATCCGGGGCAATTCCGGTCTCAATTTCAACAACATCCTTTCGTGGAATCGGGGCACCCACTTCCTGCGTGCCGGAGCCGACATTCTGCCGCGATCAGGAGGCTTCGACCAGGCCAGGAATCCACGTGGACTGTTTCGCTTCGATGGAACCTACACCGGCTCCGCTCTGGCCGACTTCATGCTTGGCTACGTCAAACGCGCAGAGGTCAATACTGACCTGACAACCACCGAGCTTCGATCGGTGTGGCAAAGCTACTTCGTGCAAGATGACTGGAAAGTACGGCCAGGGCTGACGGTCAACCTCGGCGTGCGATACGACTACCTCCAGCCTCTTTTTGACGCCGAAGGCCGCATGGCAAATATCGAGCAGAACGGCATGTTTGTGACGCGGCTGGTAACTCCGGAAACGGCCAAATACAGTCGCATGGTTCGCGGGGACAAGAACAACTTCGGACCCCGTATCGGGTTCGCCTGGCGGCCCCGCTGGATTCCCGACGCCGTCGTCCGCGCAGGTTATGGCATCTACTACAACCACATCCATCCGGGTGCCCCAGGCGGGATGACCGAATCCTCTCAGGTCACGACAAGCTTCCAGGTCGACGGACCTCTGAGCGGCAATCCTTCGGTCTTTTTCAACGATCCATTTCGCAGCGCCCAAACGCCGCAGCCGCAGCTAAACGCGGTCCCTTCGATCGACCCCGATTACCGCGATGCCTACATCCAGCAATGGAACCTGACGGTACAGAAACAACTGCCTGGGCGCTTTGTCGTGGACGCAGGCTACGTGGGCAACAAGAGTACAAGGCTCAGCGTAACTATCCCGGCAATGAATCGTCCCGTGGAGCTGGTCGATCCGCGCACTCCAGAGCTGGCTTCCATAAATGCCAGACGGCCGAATCAGGCTTTTCAAAGGTCGATCCAGGGCGACAAACAAATCGGCAATTCCACGTACCACTCTCTGCAGGTTCGCGGGGATCGCAGAATGGCAAATGGCCTGACATCGTTGACCGCCTATACATGGTCCAAATGCATCTCGGGACCCAGCGATATCGGAGCCGATATCGGCGGTGGATCCTACATCGGCACAGTCCAGGATATCTACAACTTGCAAAACGAACGTTCGGTATGTGGCTTTCACGTACCGCACCGGTTTGTGCAGTCCCTGATCTACGACCTGCCCGTCTTCAACACCGGGAGTCGCTGGACCCGTTCCCTGCTGGGTGGCTGGCAGTTTGCCACAATCCTCGTTGCCCAAAGCGGATTCCCCGGGGAAGTCGCCTACGGTATCGACACCACAGGAACCGGTGTTCCTTCAAGAGCCGACTCGGTCCTGGGGCAAACCGCAATCCTATCCCGTAGCGAGAAAACCTACGATCGCTGGTTTAATGTGGATGCCTTCGCTGCACCAGTTTTTGGCAACTACGGCACGTCACCCCGAACCGGCGCCGTACAGCTACCAGGGCTGCTGAACGTTGACTTCTCGATCAACAAGCAATTCCGGCTAAGCGAATCTCGCCGCGTGGAAATACGAGGCGAATTCTTCAACCTGTTTAATCAGTTCAACGCCGATCCCGGTTCCCTCGACCGAAGTGTGCGCTCAGCAAACTTCGGCAAGATTGGCGGGGGCATCTCAGGTGTGACCTCACGAGTAGTACAGATCGGCGCCAAACTGTACTTCTAAGCAGTA
>JACMLA010000177.1 GCA_014379815.1 Bryobacteraceae bacterium
CGTTGCTGTGACCGCGGACGGGACACAACCCTGCGCCTGGCTTTCCGATCTGGCCGCGCAGCAACATCAGGTTTACGATCTCCTGGATGTTGGCCACCGCGTTCTTATGCTGAGTTAGTCCCATAGCCCAGCAGAAGATCGTGCGCTCTGAAACGATAAATATCCTGGCGGCTTCCTCGATCTGTGATATGGGAATACCGCACTGTTGGATGATGTCTTCCCACTCAGTCTCACGAATAGCATCCGCAAACTCGGCAAAACCAGTCGTGTGTTTTTTGATGAAATCCTGGTCGAGTACGCCACCGCCAGAACGATCATCTGCTGCCAGGACCTCTTTCATGATCCCTTTCAGCAGTGCGACGTCGCCATTGATCCGCACCTGGAGAAAGAGATTGGCAAGTCGAGTTCCTTTACCCAACCACCCGAGCACATCCTGCGGATGCTTAAACGTCGACATGCCGGCTTCGGGAAGAGGATTGACATGCACGAGGGTGCAGCCATTCTTCTTGGCCTTCTCTAGCGCGGAGAGCATGCGCGGATGGTTGGTGCCGGGGTTTTGTCCAATCACAAAGATCGCCTGAGCCAACTCGAAGTCTTCCAGCGTCACGGTTCCCTTGCCGGTTCCGATGGTCTCAGTCAACGCCCAGCCACTCGATTCGTGGCACATGTTGGAACAGTCCGGCAGGTTGTTAGTGCCGAACTGCCGTACGAAGAGTTGATATAGAAAAGCTGCTTCGTTGCTCGTGCGTCCCGAGGTATAGAAGATTGCTTCGTCGGGATGAGCGAGCACGTTTAGTGCTCCGGCGATTAACTCAAATGCTTTATCCCAGGTGATGGGCTCGTAATGCGCGGCGCCCCGGTGAAGGACCACTGGACTAGTAATGCGTCCCTGTTTTCCGAGCCAGTAATCGGATTTGTAGGAAAGATCTGCGACGCTCCAATGACTGAAGAAATCTGGCGTAACGCGTTTCGTGGTGGCTTCGTCCGCCACATGCTTCGCGCCATTCTCGCAGAACTCAGCATGCGATCGCGCTTCGTCGGGCTCTGGCCAGGCGCAACCCGGACAATCGAATCCTCCGTGCTGATTGAGTTTTAGGAGGGTGCGTAATCCGCGCACAGGCCCCATTTCGTTCCAGACGCTTTTAACTGCTGAAACAATTGCCGGCACGCCGCCCGCTGATTTGCTGAGCGGTTTTATCTGGACCAGGTCGGTTTCTTCGGGAGGTTGGGCGCGCGGCTGGTCGGTCTTGAACTCGTGATCTGGCATCTTGTCTATCATCGATGCCTAATTCTATTTGCTCGATGAGCAGGTTACAACTAGCCGGGGTCGCTGCCGTTTAGCAAGCGCACTGTTTGACCAACAGTGAGGCGCCCTGGCTGCAACACACGAGCATAGACGCGCGAGTAGCCAGGATGAAGTTTCTGTGAGATGCGTTGATACTTCCCGTCGGCAAAAGTGTTCGCGATGGAGTTGCATGGAGAGGTATAGGTGGTTATTTCGATCAGCACCTCCTCGCCCAGAGCCAGCCGTTGGCCAGGCGTCATGCGATCCCAGTCGAGTCCGGAGATCGTTACATTTTCCCCGACCGCGCCGGGGAAAATCGAGTGGCCCTCTCCCTGCAATTCGAGGATACGATCTAGAGAGAAAAGACACAGCGCGCGTTCAGGCCCACCGTGAATCTCCGGAAACTTATGGTCGTCGCCAATCAGACCCAACTCGGTTACCACTGCCTCACGTACTGCCAGCTTGGGGAGACCACCGGGAGAACAGTTCAATTGAAAAATTCGGGCTTGCATCGGGTGCATCTCAGGTATATGGCACGATACCGACGTCACTGATTTGCGTCAACTGGCATTAGAGCGACTGCCTACCAACATTTGACTTACGCAGCGCATTTGGCTTAAAAGCTTTCTGCTCCTCTTTTAATGAATTCTAACAAGCAAGACTTCGGTTCGACATGAAGCCCGGTGCACCTTCCGGCCATCGCCACGCGGGACTCTCTTTAGACAGACCTGAGGAACCCGAGATGAATCGACACCTTCTCCTTCGCGCCACTCTTTTGTTCATTGTCATAGCTGCTGCGGCACCAATCTTAACAAATGCCCAGGTGAAGCCTGCCCGCGATCCGAAGCAGCCGGTGGACGAGGAATACTCGAAGAAGATTCGCGAATATACAACCGAGACTTTTTTCAACTCGCCTTTGACCGATTATCTCCCGGCCTCGCCAAACGTGCCGACGCCGAAGGCCGTCCTCGGAGATGTCGCCGGGGCGCCGGGAAAGTTGCCCTATGCTGCGGAAGTATATAGCTACATGCGCATGCTGGAGAAAGCAAGCCCGCGCGTTAAGGTTTATTCGATTGGCACTACTGAAGAGGGACGCGAGATGATCGCGGTGGCGGTGGCCTCAGAGAGTTTGCTGGGCAAGCTTGATGAGAACCGCACTCGGCTCGCCAAACTTGCCGACCCGCGCACTATCAACATGAACGATGATGAGGCCGATCGGCTCGTCGCGGCGTCGTTTCCCATCTATTACATCACCGGCACCATTCATTCGACCGAAACTGGTTCGCCGACAGCGCTCATGGAGCTTGCCTACCGGCTCGCCGTGGACGAAAGCCCGTACGTGCGCACGATTCGTGACAACATGGTCACATTAATCACACCCGTCGTCGAGGTTGATGGCCGCGATCGCATGGTGGATGTCTACAACTGGCATCTGGCGAACCCCAAATCAAACTGGCCGCCGCTAGTTTACTGGGGCAAATACGTAGCTCACGACAACAACCGCGACGCCATCGGTCTTTCGCTGAAGCTGACACGCAACGTGCTGAATACCTATACGGGCTGGAAGGCGCAGGTAATCCACGACCTGCATGAGTCAGTCCCCTACCTCTACGACAACACGATTGGCGACGGTCCCTAC
>JACMLA010000178.1 GCA_014379815.1 Bryobacteraceae bacterium
ACGACAGCCTCTTCGGAGATAAGGGATTGGGATTGCGTTCCTCAGCGAGATACGTTGTACGGGGACGTGTATTCAGTTCGGCAAGCAAACTGAAATTGCGTTTATCCTTCTTGCGCAACACCACCGCCGAGGTACGGTTGTTGATATCTCCAAAAGTGATGGCTCGGGTCGGGCAAGCTTGCTGGCAAGCCGTCTGAATCTCACCGTCCTCGATAGAGCGACCTACTTTTCTCGCATCTATTTCGGTACGCCGGATCCGCTGTACGCAATAGGTACACTTTTCCATGACTCCGCGACTGCGCACCGTGACGTCCGGATTACGCTGCAGCATTAAACTCGGGGTTACCCAGTCTGAGTACAAATAGAAGTTAAATCTTCGGACTTTGTATGGACAGTTGTTCGAGCAGTAACGCGTCCCAACGCAACGGTTGTAGACCATGTCGTTCAGACCATCGTGACTATGAACGGTTGCGTGCACCGGACACACGACTTCGCATGGTGCGTTCTCACACTGCATGCAGGGCACCGGCTGGTGACGCGCGCTTCCATCGTCCTCCAGATACGTGTCCACACGAATCCAGTGCATGAATCGATGCTTCCGGACTTCCGACTTACCCACGACTGCGATATTGTTTTCCGACTGGCACGCGACCACGCAAACATTGCAACCTACGCAGGCCGTAAGGTCGATAGCCATGCCCCACGAATAGCCGGTATAGTTCCACGGCTTGTATAAAGTGAGCTCTTTCGGTGGCTCCTTGCCATGAGGCCGGAAGGGCTGCCGGTCGTGGTCGTCGCGCTCCAGCTGGGTGACTGCAAGAGGCACGGTACGGCCCGTCTTTCGCGCTGCGACGCCGTTGACATGGTGGAACGCACCCACGGTGCGAAGAGGATACCCGTTGAAGCCTGCGCCGTTACCCACCTTACCCGATCTGGTTCTGCCAAACCCGAGGTGAACTGTGGCGCAATCATCAGGTTGACCCGCTGCAATCACCACGGGTCCTGAGATGCGCCTGCCTCCGGATTCGAGCTCGACGACATCCTCCACATCTAGCCGGAGCCGCTGCGCGGTGGCACGGCTCAGCAGGACAGCGTTATCCCATGTAAGCTTCGTGATTGGACGAGGCAACTCCTGCAGCCAGGCGTTATTCGCCAGTTGCCCGTCACCGATGTACGTATCGGGCCGAAAGGTGACTGTCAGACCCGATAAGGCATTGCGTTTCGCAGGTCCGGGCACTGGGCCCGGCACAATCCCTGCCAGAACAGGCAGTGCCGAATTGGGAACAATGCCGTCGTGTACCACCTGATTCCACGCAGCTTCATCCAGACTGGACCAGGTGCTGCGGACAACTTCGTACCCGCGGGTCGGAGTACCTTGCAGCAGACCAACGATTTCATGGGCGCTCCGGGTGGAGTACAAGGCGTCAATCAGGGGCTGCAGTATCGTTACCGTTCCCTCGTATGCTCGCGCGTCGCTCCACGTCTCCAGAGAGTGACTCTCAGGAAGGTGCCATGTGCAAACAGCGGAGGTCTCGTCCTCGTAGAGGCTGAGGTGGACGCTGGCCGGCACCTTGCCTAATGCACTAGCGAAGTCGAGGTCGGCAGGCGCGTCGTAGACGGGATTTCCACCGAGGATCAGCAGTGCCTTCACTTTCCCGGCGTGCATTTCTGCTGTTAGCTGGCGCAGCAGCCCGAGTTGATCCGCGCCTTCAAACTCAAGCGAATCTGTGAAGACGACCGGAGCTTGTAGAGCAGCGTTAACGGCATGCGCAAGCGCGTGCACTCGCGGAGTCGTTTCGTCTCCGGCGATTAGGACTGCCCGACCCCGATGGTTGCGCAAGTCATTCACAAGTGCATCGAGTTCACCTTGAGGCACACCCGAGACACCTGACGAAGCGGCACCGGGTACGTTCATCCTGACCGCAATCTCAGAAGCAAGAGCCTCAATCGCATAAGGATCCAGTGGCCAGCGATGGTCGGCTTTCCCTCCCGTTGCGGTCAGAGTACTTTCGGCTGCATAGAGGCGATTCTGCGGTCGGCCATTGGCAAAATCCCGGGAGTACCTCGTGCTCAAAGGTCCACAGACGAGGAAGTCAGAATCGAGCGCAAGCACAACCTCAACCTTGTCGAACTGTACGAAGTGATTCAGCGACCGCCCGAAAACCATCTGGGCAGCCGCCCTCGCGCTGTGGGGTCCGGTAGGCTCGTACTGAATCCACTGGGCACCCGGAGTCGCTTCCAGAACTTCGCGAAGTTGCCGGCCAAGTGAGGGAGAGGTCAAAGAAGTCGTGAGAATCCGAAGACCGGACCTGTCAAAGGCGCGGGAAGCGGTCTCAAAATCTCCCCAGGTAGCGGCACCGCCAGGACCTCGAACTGTCTTCGCGCGATCCGGATCGTAGAGCGAAAGTATCGCCGCCTGCGTGGCGACGCTTGTGGCACCAAGGCTCGCCGGATGCAAAGGGTTGCCTTCAATCTTAGTGGGCCGACCCATGTTGCTCTTCACCAGCACGCCTTGCGCTAGTCCTTGCTGGATGACCGCAGTGGCGAAGTACATCGTTTCACCAGGCACAGCTTCTTCCGGCACCTCAGCTGCGTACGGTGCAATGGCTTCCCTCGGCTGCTTCGTGCAGGCGCTTGCCCCGGCGAGGGCTATCGAGGCTCCCATAATCTCCACGAAACGGCGGCGGGTATTCTCATCCGGCAAATGGCTCATCGGTGACACGTCGAACAACTTGTTCGCCTTTCGATTCCATACTGCTCCACGAGTTTCAGGCCAGCTTCCGAACGGTTCTCCGGAGGTACCCACGCCATGTTAAAAACCTGATCTTTTGGCCTGACGTGCAACTCAGGATTGCGATGACAATCCAGACACCAGGCCATCGTCAGAGAGGCGTGTTGCCACATGAGCGGCATCCGGTCTACGCGACCGTGACACTCGGAGCAGCCAATGCCTTTCTGCACATGGATGCCGTGATGGAAGTACACGAAGTCCGGAAGGTCGTGAATACGCGTCCAGTTGATCGGTCGACCGGTCGTATAACTCTGGCGAACCGGCTCCAGCAGAGGGGCGACTGTCCAAAGTCCGGCATGGCAGTTCATACACGTTTTGGTTGGCGGAATGTTTGCGCTGGGAGCATACTCCACCGTTGTGTGGCAGTACCGGCAATCGATTCCGAGCCCTGCCACATGATGCTCGTGGCTGAATTGCACTGGCTGTTCCCGGGGCACGCCCTGTTGCGTCACGTAGCCCGAACCATTCACCGCGCCCAGCGTCCAGAAAACCAGACCCACTGTAAGCGCGACTAAAACGAAGAAGGCCCGGGTCAGTGTATTTGACAGTGGTGTAAAGTGCTGCGCCATCGGCTCACATCAACAGGAGTTGCGTTATTTAGAGCCCGAAAACAGATATTGGTTACATCAGTCCCGGGTCCTAAACGGCGAGGCAGGCAAGCCCGCCCCGTTGTAAAGAGTGGCTTCGGGATTGTCTTTCCACGCGTACCGAACCTGTTTTGGACGTATTACCCCGGGCGATGAGATCAGCAGCGAAGAGCCTTCCACAACTACGTCAGCAGCCTGAAACTCGCCGGTTTGGCCAAGAATCTCGAACCCTGAGTTACGTACCAGCCTGAGCCCGGAGGCGTGGGTAAACCAGACGCGAATGCGGTCGCCTTCGAGATGTGCGCTGCGAAACGCGGGTCCGGAATACTCGACGTTTTCACCGTAAACCATAGCGCGGGCAGCAAGGGAGAGACGTTCCGCCACGATCCTCTTGTTGCGTGGATGGATGTCAGCCGGTTCCCCAGCGTCGATGGTGACGGCCATAGCCGTGTTTGCGGTCGAGAGAGTTGTAAGCTGTGCTTCACGAACAATTGGCCACTGCGAGTCAGGTTTCGCGTTGTAGTTCGCCAGTTGCACGTACAGAAAAGGAAAGTCACCCTGTCGCCACGCCCTTCGCCAGCTCGCAATCAACGCAGGGAACAGGCGGCTATATAAAGGTGCGCGTTCGGGAGAGGTGTTGCTCTCGCCCTGATACCAGATGACTCCCTTGATCGGAAGCTCGGTTAAAGGAGCAATCATTCCGTTGAACAGACCTGCCGGGGTC
>JACMLA010000179.1 GCA_014379815.1 Bryobacteraceae bacterium
AAAACCCATTCGAGCAAGCCGCCTGAACTGCGGCAAGATCATCAAATTCGTCGAAACGAGCGGATATAACATCCTTCGCCATGGGAGCAAAAGGTGTAAATGGGGTCCAGGTGCTAGTCGTTCTCTAGCAACGCGGACCGAGCATGGGTAGCCCGAGCTTATGATGCAGCTGCTGCCAACAATCCACGTTCGCCTCGCCCGATATCTCTTTCACCATGCCCAGCCGTCTGAAAGACTTAGCGCTGGGAATGTTTCGCGCGTGCAAGACTCTGTTTACTTCTTGCGCTTGGGCGCGAGTGGCGGAGCTAATTCCTGCTTGATCTCCTGCGACTTGGCACCCGGGTCGTTAGGGTCCACTTCACCTCCAACGATGATTTTGGACTCTGCACCGAACCTCTTGTAGTCTTCGTACTTGACTGTCTGCTTGATGCGCACGATCGAGTCTTTGAAATACAAAGTGCTGTTTGCGGTCGTGTAGGTGGGGAACCAGTATTTTCCGTCGATCTGTTCGCGGTAGGTCTCGAACTTGGGGAAGCGCTGATCGTTGCCCTTGCGCAACAACCCGGTCGACCGGCCATAGGATTTCACAATCTGCAGGTCGCGGTCGTCGACCCATATTGTGCCGTTGAAGTATCGCTTGCCAGTGACCATCTTTTTCGGCTTGACCGCAAACACGTAACAGGGAATCTCATCTGCGTTCTGGCGGCCCAGATAGCGGATATAGTAATTCTCAATTTCTTCCGAGGTAAGAACAAAAGGCAGAACGTGCCGAAGATCTTCTTCGTCTTCCGGCGACATAAGGATCATTTGCAGTGTGGGAACCGGAGCGTGAACGGGGCGCTCCGAGCGTTTTGCATCGGCATTGAAAACGACTTCGTCTACACGCTCAAATTTGCCGCCCGGAGTACCGGACTGATCGAACTCCAGAATTTTGGCTGTCTGCCGGTACGTATATGCGTCCCGCGCCTTTGCAAAGCCGGATTCATTTTCGGCAAACGTGCGAATGATCTTGTCGATTTGGTCCGGGCTGGGCTCAACCGTCGCGGCAGCTGGGAGGGACAAGCAGCTCAGTGCCAGTAGCGAAAAGAATGTAAGAGCGGGACGAGAATCGAATACCATTGAAGATCTCCCTACCAGGGACGGCGGGCAACGGCCAGCCGTTACGTCCGCGCACCTCGTTCTATTCCTTTGTTTTATCACTTTTCCAGTCTTTCCGGCCGGTCCCTTTTGTTGGAGGACAATTCGGGCGATAATAGACTTACGGGGAACGGATCTGCCGGTTGAGAGCAGACCAGTTCCTGCCTGTTGTCGAGCTGCGGAGATTATTTGTGAAAAGAGCCGGGTCTGACGACTCCCTTCGTTGTTCCTTCTGCCATAAGAGTCAGGACGTAGTTGGCAAGCTGATCTCCTCGCCGAGCGATTACCCGCGAGCCTATATCTGCGATGAATGCATAGCGGTCTGCAATTCCATTCTTGAAGATGACCGGCAGGATCAACCCTACGGTCTCCCCCCTAAACTGCCTAAGCCGCTGGAGCTGAAAGAATACCTCGACCAGTACGTGATTGGTCAGGAAGGAACCAAGAAGAAGCTCGCGGTTGCTGTTTACAACCACTACAAACGTATCCAGATGAACAAGCAGCGCGGCGGGGACGTCGAGTTGTCAAAATCGAACATCCTTCTGATCGGTCCAACCGGTACGGGCAAAACGCTTCTCGCGCAGACTCTCGCCCGAATCCTCGACGTTCCATTCGCGATCGTCGACGCGACCACCCTGACCGAAGCCGGATATGTAGGAGAAGACGTAGAGAACATCGTTCTCCGCCTGTTGCAGAACGCCGACTGGGACGTACAGCGGTGCCAGCAGGGAATTATCTACATAGATGAGATCGATAAGATCGGGCGCAAGGATGAGAATCCGTCGATTACGCGGGACGTCTCCGGTGAAGGCGTGCAGCAGGCGCTCTTGAAGATTCTGGAAGGCACGGTTGCTAACGTGCCGCCGCAGGGTGGGCGGAAGCACCCTCACCAGGAATTTACGCCGGTCGACACGACCAACATTCTGTTCATTTGCGGTGGAGCTTTCGTTGGACTGGACCGGATCATCTCCCGAAGAGTCGGAACACGCTCGATGGGCTTCTCGCAGCCAGACGACCACGAAGGTAAGAAGAAAGCCAATCAGCCGCGCCGCACCGATTCCGAGCTGGTCGGTCTGGTACAGCCTTTCGATTTGATTCGCTACGGGTTCATTCCCGAGTTCATCGGACGGTTGCCGGTGGTAGGCGTGCTGGAAGATCTGGATCGCGAGGCTCTCGTGCAGATTCTGACAAAACCTAAAAACTCGATCGTACGTCAATATCAGAAGTTGTTCGAGTTCGAAAATGTTAGACTGAAGTTTACCGACGATGCGCTGGACGCAATTGCTTCACTCGCGATGGAGCGTAAGGTCGGTGCGCGGGGTCTCAGAATGATCCTGGAAGACCTGATGCTCGATCTGATGTACTATCTTCCTTCGTATAAAAAGGTGCGCGAGTTTCTTGTGACGAAGGAAATGGTGGCTAGTCAGAAGATCAGCCTGACCCTGCTCGAGAAGGCAGGCTAAGTTCTCAACGCGCGCTACAATCGTGGCAAACCGGTTGGCTGCTGCCTGCCATTGTCGTTTTCTAACTCCGTTTTCATAATCACCCGCATCACAGAGACATGTTGACTTCCAGAGAAAAGTCCGACACAAGACGGTTACCGATGATGCCCATTCGGGACGTCGTCATTTTTCCGTACATGATGACGCCGTTCGTAGTGGGTCGCGAGTCGAGTGTACGGGCGCTGGAAGAGGCACTGGCGGGCGAGAAGAAGATTTTTCTCGCAACCCAGCATGACGCTTCTGTGGATGAGCCTCGTCCTGACGAAATCTACAGTGTTGGCACGATCGCAAACATCGTTCAGAGCCTGAAGTTGCCCGATGGCAACATCAAGGTTTTGGTCGAAGGAGTCGAGCGCGCCAAGATTGTTTCTGTCAGTGATGACGAGGGTTTCTTCCGCTCCGTTGTCCGCACGTTCGGCTACAAAGTCGAGAGCGGCACCCAGCTGGATGCCTTGACCAGCCGCGTCACAAGCCTCTTCGAGCAGTACGTCAAGCTTAGCCAGAATCTGAATTACGAGACCATGATCGCGGCAATCCGGGTGGACGAACCCGGGAAACTCGCTGACACGGTCGGGGCAAACCTGCAACTCAATATAGAAGAGAAGCAGGAGCTGCTCGAGATTTTCGATCCGGTAGACCGGTTGACCCGCGTTGCGGAGATGCTCGACATCGAGATCGAGAAGCTGAACGTGGACCGGTCGATCCAGGGCCGCGTCAAGCGTCAGATGGAGCGCGCCCAGAAAGAGTATTACCTCAACGAGAAGATCAAGGCAATCCAGAAGGAACTTGGCCGGGGCGAGAAGAGCGAATTCGACGAGCTTCGCAAGAAGATCGAAGCCGCGGGGATGACTAAGGACGCCTACGAGAAGTCCATCGCAGAGCTGAAGCGGCTGGAGAACATGCCGCCGATGTCTGCTGAGTCGACGGTCTCCCGGAACTACCTCGACTGGCTTCTCGCGGTGCCCTGGAAGAAGAAGAGCAAGGAAATCCGCGATCTGCAGTTTGCCCAGCAAGTTCTCGAGAGCGATCACTACGGTCTGGATAAGATCAAGGAACGCATCCTCGAGTTTCTGGCTGTACGGCGTCTTGTAAAAAATCCAAAAGGCTCGATTCTCTGCTTTGTCGGACCTCCGGGCGTAGGAAAAACGTCGCTTGGAATGTCGATTGCCAAGGCAACCGGGCGCAAGTTTGTCCGCATGTCACTCGGTGGCGTCCGGGACGAAGCCGAGATCCGGGGACATCGCCGGACCTACATCGGCGCTCTTCCGGGTCAGCTGATCCAGAAGATGAAGAAAGCGGGTACCAAGAATCCTGTCTTCAAGCTGGACGAAGTCGACAAGATGTCCATGGACTTCCGCGGAGATCCCTCCGCTGCGCTGCTGGAAGTTCTCGATCCCGAGCAGAACTACATGTTCGTCGATCACTACCTGGACGTCGAATACGATCTCAGCCAGGTCTTCTTCATCGCGACCGCCAACGTGCTGCACACCATTCCTGCCGCGCTGCAGGACCGCATGGAAGTGATCCGCCTATCGGGATACACCGAGCTCGAAAAGATGGAGATCGCGAAGCGCTTTCTCGTCAAAAAGCAGATGGAAGGTACCGGGCTCGATCCGAAGAACATCGAGTTCACAGACGACGGACTGCAATCGCTGGTCCAGTACTACACCCGCGAGGCAGGCGTCCGAAACCTGGAACGCGAGGTGGGAAATGTCTGCCGCAAGATCGCCCGCAAGGTTGTGAACGCGGCCAGCAAAGAAACACCCGAACGTCTGGACAAGGTCACGATCACATCCCCGGTCGTGACAGAATTGCTCGGACCCCACAAGTTTCGCGACCTTACGACCGATAACAAAAATGAAGTCGGCGCGGTGGTTGGTCTGGCCTGGACCGAAGTTGGCGGCCAGATACTGACGACCGAGGCTACAACCATGGAAGGCCGGGGCAAGCTGAGCACGACCGGAAAGCTTGGGGATGTTATGCAGGAGTCCGCGCATGCCGCAATGAGTTACCTGCGTTCCCGGGCTCACCTGTTTGGGCTGAACCGCGATTTCTACCGGCACCTCGACATTCACGTTCACGTTCCTGAAGGGGCAATTCCTAAGGACGGTCCGTCGGCAGGTATCACGATTGCCACCAGCATTGTTAGCGCCCTGACTGGAATCCCGGTTCGCGGGGATGTTGCGATGACAGGGGAAATCACGCTTCGTGGGCGTGTCCTGCCCATCGGCGGCCTGAAAGAAAAGCTGCTGGCGGCGCATCGGCATGGCATCACGGAAGCCGTTATTCCCAGAGACAATGAAAAGGATCTGCCCGATATTCCTGAGAATATCCGGCGGGAAATGAAACTACATTTCGTCGGAACAATGGACGAAGTGCTGAAAATCGCACTGGAACGGGAACTGGTCGCCCTGCCAATGCCGCCGGCAGTAGAACTGGGATCCCGACCTGCGGCAGAAGAGAAGTTAACTCACTAAGATGAGCCGGGATACGGACGAGGCACACCGATGGAAGTTTGCCTCGTTCGTTGTATCCGGACAAAATGCGTATGAGCTCGACAATGACAGCCGAGCACATTCGGAGCGCCGCCAATCCGCAGGACTTCCCTCCTGCGGTGCTTCCCGAAGTGGCTTTTCTCGGTCGTAGTAACGTAGGAAAATCAAGCTTGCTCAATAGCCTGACGGGCAAGCGAGGTCTGGCATTCACAAGTGCTAAGCCTGGCTGCACTCAGCTAATTAACTTTTATCGTGTAGATGAGAAGTTGCATCTGGTCGATTTGCCGGGTTATGGGTTTGCCCAGGTGCCCGTGGAAGTGAAAGCCCGCTGGAAGCAACTCATTGATTCCTACCTCTCCGAACGGGACACCCTCGAAATGGCCGTCGTTTTGCTGGATGCCCGACGGGGCTGGATGGAGCCAGATCTGGAACTCAAAGAGTGGCTGGAGTTTCGGAACCTTCCGTACATCGTAGTAGCCACAAAGATTGACAAGCTGAACAGGAAAGAAACCGACGGACTAGCAGCGCTCGGGGCGAAAGATCCCCAATGTCCGCTGCTTCCGTTCTCGGCCGTGACAGGCCGGGGAGTGAGGGAAATTTGGCAGGCGATCTCGAAAACAAGGACCCACAGACAGTAACGACTCTTCCGGAGCAGGACAAGACTGCCGAAGAGCAACGGCAGGTCTCACCGGTGCCCAAACTCGCTCCATCTGCTGAGAGCAAGGCGAATGGCATGGAAACAAAGCCGTCTGTCCCCGAAGGTGAGAATGGTCGTCCCGATCGGACGGAAGTCCACCGGACTGACGGAAACCGTACAGAAGGCGCCAGAGAGCCGCGTCCTCACCGCAGCCCCAAACAGGGTGGTGGCGACCGACAGTCTTCTGATCGACCGGCCTCTGACAAGCCGCTCTTCGACCGGTCGCAGCAGGGTTCGGGAGACCGGGGTCAGACCCTCGGTGCCTCGGCCCAGGCTGCTGCCTCTCACAAGCGCGACTCTGCCCAGCTAAACCAGCCTGCCCAGCTAAACCCACAAAGTGCGGCTCAGGCAATTTCGCAAGGCGGCTCGCAACCGACTCCGCAGGGGAACTCGCCCGTCGCACCCGACGAAGTCCAGGCTGCACCCGTGGTCCCTCCGGCCGCGCCTGTGGTAGTTCCGATTGTCACTACCAGTCGCAACGGTACCAACACTCTCGACCTGGTCGAACTCAAGGACATGAATATTCAGAATCTTGGCCAAATCGCCAAGGATCTGAACATCGCCGGGTCGGCAGGTCTTCGTAAGCAGGAACTGATCTTCAAAATACTGCAAACTCAGGCCGAGCGCTCGGGCCTGATCTTTTCGCAGGGTGTACTGGAATGCCTCCCGGATGGTTTCGGATTCCTGCGCGCGCCCGAATACAACTACCTTCCCGGTCCTGACGACGTTTACGTTTCTCCC
Source organism: Bryobacteraceae bacterium (assembly GCA_014379815.1). The sequence goes on from JACMLA010000179.1 coordinate 6,573, forward strand.
AGCCAGATTCGCCGTTTCGACCTCCGCACCGGTGACACGATCAGCGGTCAGATTCGCCCTCCCAAAGAAGGCGAGCGTTATTTCGCGCTGATTAAAGTCGATGCGATCAACTACGAACCACCAGAGGAAGCTCGCAACAAGATCTTTTTCGACAACCTGACACCGCTGTATCCGAACGAACGCATCAAGCTGGAAACTGTCCGGGACAACTTTTCGGGTCGGGTAATGGATCTTCTGACTCCGATCGGCAAAGGCCAGCGCGGCCTGATTGTCGCTCCGCCACGTACCGGCAAAACCATGCTGCTGCAGAGCATCGCGAACTCAGTCACAATGAACCACCCTGAAGTGTCGCTCATCGTCCTGCTGATCGACGAGCGCCCTGAAGAGGTCACCGATATGTCCCGCTCGGTCAAGGGAGAGGTGATCAGTTCGACCTTTGATGAGCCCGCCACTCGTCACGTGCAAGTTGCTGAGATGGTGATCGAGAAAGCGAAGCGTTTGGTCGAGCACCGCCGCGATGTCGTTATACTTCTCGATTCCATTACGCGTCTCGCCCGTGCCTACAATACGGTCGTTCCTCCGTCAGGTAAGGTCCTCTCCGGCGGTGTCGATTCTAACGCCTTACAACGTCCCAAGCGCTTCTTTGGTGCCGCGCGAAACATCGAAGAGGGCGGTTCGCTGACCATCATCGCAACCGCACTGGTAGATACAGGCAGCCGTATGGATGACGTTATCTTTGAGGAATTCAAAGGTACCGGCAACATGGAAGTCCACCTCGACCGCAAACTGGTCGACAAACGCGTCTTCCCGGCCATCGACATCAACAAGAGTGGCACGCGTAAAGAAGAGCTCCTGATGCCCAGGGAAGAACTCAACCGCGTCTGGATTTTGCGCAAGGTCCTGAATCCCCTCTCGCCGACCGAGTCTATGGAACTGTTGCAGGACAAGCTCGGCAAAACACGTAGTAACGGCGAGTTTCTTTCTGCAATGAACGGCTAACCGCAACAGCTTACCTTGTACCATCAGAGGCGGACCGGCGAACCAGTCCGCCTCTGACATAAAATCAGCTGTGTGTTTCGCAGATCCTTCCTGAAAACCCTTGCGGCAACTCCTGTCGCGCTATCTCTCTGTCAGCCCAGGCGCGCAGAAGCCTCACTTCCCAAAGCAAAGATTACGAAGGTCCAGATCTGGCAACCTCCTGAACTGAATCAAATCTTCAATCAAAGCAACATGCTGGTTACGGTAGAGACCGATATCGGCATCACCGGGATTGGGGAAGGCGGTTCGAAGGATACGCTCGAACAGTGCGGCGCGACGCTGATCGGCAAGAACCCATTTCGTATCGAAGCGATCTGGCAGGAAATGTACATAGCGTGGTTCTATCCGCCGGGTCGCGAGAAAGTTCACGCGCTCGGTGCTCTCGACATGGCACTGTGG
>JACMLA010000180.1 GCA_014379815.1 Bryobacteraceae bacterium
GTAGACGTGACTGTCACAACACGAGCAGGCACAAGTGCCATCAGTGCCGCCAGCCGATTTGCCTATGGAGCAGCCGCCATAGACGTGCCAACATTAGGCGAGTGGTCGATGATGGCACTTGGCCTGATGTTAGCTGGGGTGGGGTACGTCGTACTGCGATGGAGATTCGCACGGGTGGAGTGAAACGCTGCTATGGGACGGATCCGTAAGCCTCGATCTTCGCCTTCCTTGGCGGGAAGTACCCGGAGCGTTCGTCCTGAGCGTTTCCTGGCGATCTTCGCGCTGTCTGTAGCGGTCGCATTCGGACTCCTGCTGGCTCCTTTCATCCGCCCATCGGTGGATCTGTTTTCACGGGCACTGGTGCAAGCGTCCGGCTTGCTGATTGGTCTGGCAGGCGGACATGTGCTGATTGACGGAACGATACTGCGCGCCTCGGCCACTGGATTCGCCATTCAGATGAAGGACGGATGCAATGGTGTCAACGTGATGATCCTGCTCTGGTCCGCAGTGCTGGCGTTTCCTGCGTCGTGGATTTGGAAAGCAAAAGGATTGTTCGTAGGAACGATTGCGATACAGGGTCTCAACTTCATCCGCTTTGTGAGTCTCTTTTATCTGGGGCAGTACAGCATGACGCTGTTCGAGTTCGCGCACGCCTACCTGTGGGAGAGCTTGATTATGCTGGATGCTCTGGTGGTGTTCTGGCTGTGGGCCGCCATGGTGTTCCGCGGAGCCCCGGTTCGCGATGCACTCCACTAGCTTGCAGCGCAGCTTCCTGTTTCGCGCCTCCACACTGCTGATCGTGTTGCTCTCGCTCTGGTGGTTCGCTCTGCGGGGCCCCATGCTGTTGTTGCTCTACGCGGGGGTGGAGATCCCGTTTAGCTTCAGGCGGAATGCATCGGTAAAGATCGAGCCTTCCGGCGAATGGAGTTTTCGCATCCCTGTTCAGGATGCCCCCGCGGACATCCTCCGCAAGAATGGCGCCGCGAAAATCGACTCGATTGATTTCACGGTGCCTGGAGACGACGTAGCAACGTTCACTCTCGGGCTGCCCGGGTACCTGGCAGTGGCGCTGGCGATACCAGGCCGCAGGTGGACTGGCCGACTGATGTGGGGATCGATAGTGCAACTGACGATTGGTGTTGTATCCACATTGCTGTTTGCGGAAGTCACTGCGTATAACAGCCTAAGTCAGATGCGTCCGGATTCAGGCGCGCTTGGGATCTGGGCCCGCTCGGTTGCCCACCACATGCTAACCGCGGTTGTTCCCTACGCGGCGCCGGTGATTGCGGCGGTGTGGCTACATCCGGAGTTAGGCCGGGCAATCTTCTCTCCCCCGCCCTCGACGTAACTCCGTCCTGCTAGTCGTCCTCGCCACGCAAGAACTTCTCTCGAGGAGTCCTTTATCCTGCTCAGGAGCCAAGGAACCCGAGAAGCCGTTTTTGCAGCTCTGTAGCGGTGGCCGTGTCGGGGCAGACCACCAGCACAGTGTCGTCTCCGGCGATCGTTCCGACCACCTCAGGCCAGTCTTCCTGATCCAGAGAGATTGCGAGAGAGTTGGCGTGGCCGGGGGCGGTTTTCAGAACCAGCAGATTCTGTGCGGATACCGCGTCCCAGAGAAAGTCCGTGGCCATCGTTTCAAAACCGGGGCCAGACGGCGCATCCACCTGACGGTACCCTTCGGGCGTCTTTACCAGGCCGAGCTCGCGGATGTCGCGGGATAATGTGACTTGCGTAGCCGTCACATCGACTGCAAGGAGTTCTTGCGCGAGCTGTTCCTGGGTGTGGACTTTGCGACTGCGAATGAGCCGTAGAATCTGGCCCTGACGATATGTCTTGTTCACCCCATCGCCCTGAGCCGATTTTCTGCCTCGGCGAGTGCCTGGGCAACTGCCTCGGGAGCGGTACCGCCACGAATGGAACGCGTTTTCAAACCTTCGGCGGGATCCAGCAGGTGCGCCATTTCCGACGTAAACTCGGGAGCAAATGCGGTCAGGGACTCGCTGGTCCAGTCTGCAGGCTTCTTGCCGGCCCGAACGCTTTCCAGGACCAGTCGTCCCACCAGTTGATGGCCGTGATGGAACGGAACTCCGGAGCGCGCCAGAGCTTCCGCGAGGTCTGTTGCGACGACCCAGCTATCCGCAGCCGCTTTTGCTGGAATTCCAGCATGGAGACGGACAGAATCTGCCACTGCGGCAGCCATGCGCAGGGATCCCCGAAGCTGATCGGCGGCGTCGAAAAGGGGCTCCTTGTCCTCCTGCATGTCGCGATTGTAGGTCATGGGAAGACCCTTCATTGTGACCAGTAGCGAAGTTAGCGAACCGTATACCCGGCCGCACTTTCCACGAATCAGCTCGAGCGAATCGGGGTTCTTCTTTTGCGGCATGAGGCTTGAGCCGCTGGTTACTCCATCGCCGAGCTCCATCCAGCCGTACTCTTCCCCTGAGTACAAAATCCAGTCTTCGGCGAGCCTGCTCAGGTGCAGCATTGTGGTGGAAGCTGCGTAGAGGAAATCGAGGGCAAAGTCCCGGTCTCCGGAAACATCCATGCTGTTCCGCGTGATTGCGGCGAAGCCAAGTTCTGAGGCTATCGCGTCCCGGTCAAATGGGAATCCACTTCCAGCCAGTGCGCCGGATCCCAGCGGCATCACATCCACACGTTTTCTTGCTTCCAGCAGACGCTCGGCATCGCGGGCGAACATCTCGAAATAGGCCAGCACATAGTGTGGCCACAAAACGGCCTGAGCGCGCCGGACGTGGGTATAGCCGGGAATTATCGAGTCGGGATAACGATGAGCCAGGTCGAGCAAGGCGCGAAGGAACGTCTGCAGTTCCTTGTAGGCGAGGTCAATCTCATCCCTCAACCAGAGCCGTATGTCGAGCGAGACTTGCTCGTTGCGGCTTCTTCCAGTGTGGATCTTATCGGCGAGTCCGCCAACCAATTCCTTCAGTTTTCGAATGACCAGGGTGTGGACGTCTTCGTCGGTTGCGCCGTCGTAGAAATCAGGCTCACTTGCAGTGGCGGCGATCCGGTCGAACGCTGCGACCAGTTCACCGACTTCGGCTTCAGACAGAAGCCCCACGCGGCCAAGCGCACGTGCGAATGCCTTCGACCCACGAAGATCGGCAAAGACCAGTCGTTTGTCAAAGTGAAGAGATCCGGAGAAGTTCTCAAATACCTCTGAAGGTCCTTCCTCAAAACGTCCGCCCCAAAGCTTCATTCCGGAGTCAGTCTACCAGCATGAGCAAGAGCGCCTTCTGCGCGTGCAAACGATTCTCCGCCTGGTTGAAGACGACAGAATTCGCGGACTCGATGACATCATCAGTCACCTCGTCTCCCCGGTGCGCGGGAAGGCAATGCATAAACAAACAGTCCCTGGAGGCGCTCGCCATCAGTTCTAAATTGACCTGATAAGGCCGGAAGCTTTGGTCCCGGGCCGCGGCTTCGGACTCTTGCCCCATACTCGCCCAGACATCGGTGTAGATCGCATCGGCGTTTCGAGCAGCCGCGTGAGGATCGTTGCCGATAGAAACGGTCGCACCCGATGCGCAGAGACGATTCGCTTCGGCGACTACGCTTGAGTCAGGCGCATAACCTACTGGCGTTGCGATGCTGTAATGCATTCCCAGACGAACCGCGCACAGCATCAGCGAATGCGAAACATTGTTCCCGTCGCCAACGAAGCAGAGACGGCGGTTGCGCAGATCATTTCCAAAATGCTCCCGGAGCGTCTGCATGTCCGCCAGAGCCTGACACGGATGATAGAGATCGCTGAGCGCATTGATCACCGGCACAGAAGCCCAGTGCGCTAACGCATCGATCGTTGCCTGCGAAAACGTACGGGCGACGATAGCGTTGGTCCATCGCTCCAGGTTGCGAGCGATATCTTTCAGGGGCTCGCGTTCCCCCACCGGTCCGATGGAAGTGACAGCATCGCCGCCCAGGTGCTTGATTGCAAGTTCGAAAGTAAACCGGGTCCGGAGCGAAGGTTTCTCGAAAAGAAGGCTTACATACCTGCCGGTCAGAGAATTCGAGTATCGCCTGGGATTCGCTTTGACATGGCTGGCAAGGTCCAAAAGATCTGATAGTTCTTGTACGGTCAGGTCCAGATCGGTTGTCAGGTTTTGCGCTTTGGTTTTGAGAACCGGCACCTGAGAGAGCGTCGCTGCCATGGGGACCTCCGGAATGCCGGTCTACTCGGCGAAGTCAGGCTGAATGATTATTCAGCACTCTGAATAATTACACATTCGGCACCAGTGATGCAAGCAAACTGAGTGGCCACTAGGGCTGCCCGGGCTCGACCGGAGTTTGGGCCGGTTCTAGCGGAGAAAGATCAGCAAGGATGGCGTCCAGATAAGCGCGGGTTTCCGCGAAGTCGGGAATCGGGCCATTCGGTTCCACTCTCTGCGGACCAGCGTTATATGCAGCCAGAGTTCGGCGGATATCACCTTTATAGCGCTTTAGAAGGGTTGAAATGTAGCGGGTGCCCCCCATCACATTTTCCAGGGGATCGAAAGGATCCTTGACACCAAGGTCCTGCTGGGTCGCGGGCATCAGCTGCATCAGGCCCTGAGCGCCTTTCTCAGAAACCGCGCAGGGGCGGGCACCCGACTCCCGCCGAATGATGGCTCTGATCAGTTGAGGGTTAACGCCATCCTGGCGCGCCGCGTCAGCAATTACCTGAGTCAACTGTTCCTCCGGTAAGGGATCGCAGCCCATGAAAGAGGACGACGCTGCGGCGGGGCCAGTTGCGGCGGGACCAGTAGCGGTGGTACCTGGAGTGTCTACCGCCAGCGATGTCGCGACCACCCAGCCACTTGTGAAGAACGATCCTGCGTTAGGTGCCGCTATTCTGTTGATCGTTTCGCGTTGCCGGGCAACTGAAACCTGCATGCGCTCAGAGGAAGTGAGCTGGCGGGTCGTAGCTTCGGACGCTAATCCGGACAGGCCGCATACGACGAGAAATAGGAGAGTCACGCGCATCATACAGAGAAGTCCCTGGTCGCCTCTATTTGTCTCGAATATTTCCTAAAATCGTGTCATTTCTGGTCGATATGTAATGCAGGAAGGATCAATGAACCCTTACGATCAATATCTCGAAAACAGCGTTTTGACAGCGAGTCCGCTGGAACTTGTGACTATGCTGTACCGATGTGCGCTTCATGGAATCAGCGACGCGCGGCGTTGTCTGGCTGCCGGGGATATTGAGGGACGGGTTCGCCCGGTAAACCGGGCCTTCGATGCTGTGACGGAACTCTCTCTGAGCCTCGATCACGCCAATGGTGGGGAACTGAGCCGCAGCTTAAACGACCTGTATGCGTACATCACGCGCCAGATCGTTCTCGGACACACCAATCAGATCGACGAGCCCTTTGCGGAAGCCGAAAAGCTACTCGCAACGATGATGGAATCGTGGCAGAAAATTGCAACGCCCGAGTATAGTTCGACAGCAGCCGCCTAAAAGCGGCTGCCAGGCTAGGTTTCGCTTAGCGGCTGTCGGGCAGAGTTTTAGCTACTGAGTTAGTGACAGCTGCTGGCGCCTGAGAAGGCGCAGCAGGGGCCACTGCAGCAGGGGCCAGAGCGGTTGTGATCATGCGTGCAAGTCCCAGACCTCCACGAGCTGACAAAGCCGCAGCGAATTGCTCCTGGGCCATCTCGAGCGCCGTGGTTCCCGCAGCATCCGATTCACCCGATCCGGTAAGCGCCGCGGGATCAGACGACGCTTTTAACAACTGACCAATCAAAAGAGTCTCAAACTGCTGGGCAGCCTCGGCGATATCAGCTGGTGTTTTCACACGTTCCGCAGTTTTCAAGTCGCGGGCGGGCGCTAGATTGATAGCGCGAGCGGGGATAGCGCGATCCGCGATAGCGCGAGCGGGATTGATGGCATCTGGCATAGCTTAGATAATCTCCAGTTCGGCTTCAAGAGCCCCGGCTGCTTTCAGATTTTGCATGATGGCGATGATGTCGCGGGGAGTTGCCCCGACTGCGCTCAGTGCGCGGACAAGCTCTTCGACACTCGCCCCTTCCCGAAGTACGACATTCCGGGCTTTCTCTTCCTTCACACCCACATCCACTCTCGGCACAATCTCGGTCGTACCCTGCGAGAAAGGTCTGGGTTGCGAAACGTCAAAGGCGGTGGAGACCTCAATGGAGAGATTTCCATGCAGGATCGCAACGGGCGAGATGCGAACTTCTCTTCCCATCACAACCGTACCGGTCCGTTCGTTGATCACGATCTTTGCGACACGATCGGCTTGGACGGTCAGGCGTTCGAGTTCCGCAATGAAGTCAGCACCTCTTCCAGCCCAGCTCTTGGGAGTATCGACGAC
>JACMLA010000181.1 GCA_014379815.1 Bryobacteraceae bacterium
CAGGGAATGCTTCAATCTCGTGAAGGAGCCGGGTCAGGTCCCGGCGGAACAGGTTACTGAGTTCTATAGCGAGGGACATCGGTCCTATCGTGGTATGCGGCTTTCAACAATTGCAAATCTCTGGTGCTGTTTCGAGAAATTGTACTCGTTGTGAAGCGCGCGCGAATCCAACCTGTGAATGAACTTGCTCATATGTATGCCACGTTACACCGTATGCCTGACGTTGTTCGCGATGGTTTGCTGGGGACAGGTGCCTTCGGCCGCGCCTCCCACGGAAAGCAAAGTCCGTTGGTGGCTAGGGAACGCATTTGGACCGGGACCGCTGGCTGGCAGTGCGATCGGTGCCGCCTTCGCTATGGCTTCACCTCCGACGCGGTATCCAAGGGAGTGGAGTCAGGGCGCGGAGGCGTATGGCCGCAATCTTGGCCACAACTACGTTCAGAATGCGACGGCAAACACGACTAAGTTTGCGATCGCAAGTCTGGTTCGCGAGGACCCACGCTATCGTCCCGCTGTCAGCAAGGGCTTTCTGCCACGGCTGGGACATGCAGTTCTGTTTACGTTTGTGGATGCCCGCGACTCCGGGCGGAGGACACCTGCGCTATCCAACTTTGGGGGAGCTCTGGCAGCCGGATTTGTAGGGAACGCTTACATGCCAGCCGGGTTCGACGACCCGGTACATGCTGGCCAGCGGACCTTGTTGAACTTTGCGGGTTTTGGCATCTCCAACGTGGCGGATGAATTTCGACCGGAGTTTCGCAGGCTTGCCAAACGTCTGCATCTGCCTTTTATCAAATAGTGGTATTACGGGGAACTGCGGGGGGCACAACGCGGGTCACGAGGCGAGCGAAGAGCGATTCGAACATCTCAGCAGGTGACTCGCAAAGGCCGCAATGCACTGGCGATACCTGGACGATGGTGCTGCGCGGTGCGACCAGCCAATGGAATTTCTGCCGGTTTGGCAAGAGCGCGATAGGGCCGGCATCGGGTTCGCCGCTGCAAATTCTCGGGAATGCCTCCAGATGACGCTTAACAGTGTCCGTGTCCAGATCCGGGCAGATTGAGAGAAGCAGTGGCTCTTCGAAATGGACCCGGGCGCTTAGAAAATTCCGGGTCAGACATAGCATGATCAGGCCGGCATTTAGAAATTCACCCCGTTCCACCCTCGGCACTACCCGAAGGACGGCGTAGTCAAACGAGCTCCGCTCGTGCACGCACTGCCTCCTCAGTGAAGATGTGTGCGGCAGCAAGGCGCCGGATGAAGTAGGCGTGGTAGGCAGCGCGCTTCTCGTCGGGCGTTGTAATGCCCTCTTCGGGAGTCAACCAGTCGTCAGGAACTTGCCCGAGTATCTGCATAAGCAGATCTGGCGTAAGCATCCGCCGAAGTTGCCCGGCGACACTGGCTATTTCCGATGCCCACGGCAGCAGGACATGCTTCCGGATTCCGGAGAATGGAATCTCCGCGGCCGTGGCTGTGCCGGAACTCCAGTTATGGTGAAAGTATAGAGCTGCTCCGTGGTCGATTAGATATAAAGACCGGTGCCACCAGATTAGGTTGGGATTACTTGCAGTGCGGTCCACGTTCGTCACCAGGGAATCGAACCAGACCGTGGCTGAGGCGATCTCCGGAGACGCGGTATCGCGTGCTGCGAGGTCGAACATTACAGACCCCGGAAGGTAATCGAGTCCGAGATTGATGCCCGCGCTGGCCTGGAGAAGCGCCTGAATCTCCTGATCCGGCTCGTTCCTCCCTAGTGCAGCATCCACCTCCATGAAGACTATTTCGGGAACCGGCAAACCCAGAGCGCGACCGATTTCCCCGGCAACTACTTCTGCCACGAGAGCGAGAACTCCCTGTCCAGCGCCGCGAAACTTGAGTACGTACATCCCAAGATCGTCTGCTTCCACTATCGCCGGGAGAGAGCCGCCTTCCCGCAACGGAGTTACATACCTGGTAGCGCAGACGGTCCGGATCACGTACGCCAGCGTTGGCCAAGATCCAGAGTTCGTTTCGCGTACTCGACGCTTCGCTCCATATGTTCTCTTTGCTGATACCGGATTGCTTCGGCAAAATGCGCCGGGGTAGCACGGCCCTGGAGGTCCTCGATGACGACATGCCCTTCGTAAGGGGATCCTTTTTTGGCAAGCGAGAGAAAACGCGCAAACTCAGACGACCGTGCTCTGGGGTACAGCTTCCAGAAATCCTGCTCTAAGTACGGCAGCACATCCGGAGGCCGTCCGGTAATTGGCTTGACGTACACGTAGACGTCCCCTACCAGTGCTTCGGCTTTTGCCAGGATCTCTTTAAAGTCAACTATGCCCTCGCCAAGAGGTACCCATTGCACGGCAACGCCTCGCTTATGCTCGTACACGACCGAATCACGCAAATGCAGCGTGACGATGTACGGCGCCAGTGTCTCCAGCGTGGTTAAGGGATGCTCCAGAACGTAGACCGGGTTGCCGGTATCCATATAGATGCCGACATATTCGGGACCTGCCGCCTCGACCAGATTCTTGAACTCCCAGGCCTGGAAATCCTTGTGGACCTCAAGAGCGATCTTCATGCCTGCGTCCTTGACCTGCTCGCGCACGCTGCGGAAAACGTCTGCTACTTTCTCTAGCGTCCGTTCCGGAGGTTGGGGAGGGAGTTGCGCCCGACTGCTGGCTATGACGACGCGGATCAAAGGCGAACCCATCGCCTGAGCGCGTGTAATCTGATATCGGAGATTCTCGACCGCCGCCTGGTGGTTCTCCGGACCTTTGACAAAGATACCCCCACCGCCGGTTTCCAGATGGAGCCCGAGGTCTTTCGAGATACTGCGCACCTCCGCCCAATGCGCCGCGCTGGCGGTTGCCGGGTCGAGCGAATCCTGGAGAAAAATTGCGTCGAGTTTCAGGCTCGCAGCGTATTCGATCAATTGCCGGTCGTTCCACTTCAGCGCGCGCAGGCAGTACGTATTGAGTCCGAGTGGGGCAGGTTTCTTCCACGGCCCCGCAGAGGTGGTCAACGCAGAAGAGCAGGCAATTCCCGCTCCCAATGCCCCGCGGGTCAAGAAGTTCCGGCGTGTCATCGCGGTGTCATGGCCCGTGTCATGGCCGCCATGCTAGCACGTGTCAACGCGAGGCCGTTCCGCTGCGTCATTATGAGTGATATGGTTTCCCACGTGCGTCGCCGCAGCCGCAATGGCTTCTCGCTGATTGAGCTCCTGATTGTGGTCGCGATCATCTTGATTCTGGCTGCCATTGCTGCTCCAAAGCTCAACCAAAACCGGATGCAGGCACAGGAAACGGCAGCGATTCGGGAAGTTCAGACGATTCATACCGCGCAGACGCAGTTCTACTCACAGTTCGGCAGGTATGCCGTCAACCTGGGGGAACTCGGACCGCCCGCTGGCGGTCAGGCGGGGCCAACGGGAGCTGATCTAATACCCGGAGAACTTGCAAAGGGCCAGCACAGCGGGTTTAAATTTACCCTCGTTGGTTCGCCGCAGGGATACTCGATCGTTGCGGTGCCTGACGTCTTTGGAAACACAGGACGACGCACGTTCTATTCGGACCAGACGTATGTGATCCGGCAAAACTGGTCGGCGGAGCCAGCAGGCCCCTCGAGTCCAGAGTTTAAGTAGCTGAACGCCTTCATACAGTATTCGTAACAGACCTGGAGCGCTCGTCATCCGCCTTCCGCCCGAGTTACTGTGTACCCGCCCTTAAGTCACTATTCCTGCAAAAATAGGGTTCTGCTGCCGTACTGCTCCCAGATAGAATAGTGGGGTGAGTAGTCGCGACTGTGCCGTCGTCAGGTACGGTCCGCAAGCGGATTAAGAAATGTACATATGTGCAGCTAATCCTGTCAGGTTGTGTTTACTGTACTGGTCGCTTACGACAGTCGCTCGCTGAATCTGGAGTCATACGAATGCTTTCACCGAAAGTCGCCGCGGTACTTGTTTGTACGCTTCTGGGCAGTGGACAACTGCGTTTGTTCGCACAGGAACAGGATTCCGGGCCGATTAAGCTGGACGGCTGCACGTTTCAGGCGCATCCATCGGAATTTCTCGATGCCCAGAGCCGGGTTCGCGAGGAACTATTCACGCGTGTCCGCCGCTGGGAAGGCGCACAAGGCAAGAAGAACAGCCCTGGCAGGCGCGCTGAAGCAGCTTCCATCACACGCAAAAATTTTATCGACGATGACATATTTAGCGGGCTCGAGAAAGCCGGAGTTCCTTCAGCGTCTCTGACTACCGACGAAGAGTTCATTCGGCGGGTAAGTCTGGATCTGACAGGAAGGCTTCCGTCGCCTGACGCAATCACCGAATTCGTCGCTTCAGACGCAAGTCTGAAAAGGGACGATCTGATTAACAAGCTGCTGGCGACTCCTGAGTTTACCGA
>JACMLA010000182.1 GCA_014379815.1 Bryobacteraceae bacterium
GAGGACGGCTTGCCCGGGGGTAAGCACACGCGTGGCAACAATCGTCGCTACCGAGTTCGCCGCATCGTGGAAACCATTGATGTAGTCAAACGTGAGAGCGATAAGTATGACGACCGAGACAAGAAGGAGAGTCGAGTCCATGCAGGCTGGTTAGCTGTTCTTTACCACGACATTTTGCAGAGCATCCGCAACATCCTCGCAGGAATCGGCGGTTGCCTCCAGAAAGTCGTAGATCTCTTTCAGCTTAATGACCTGAATCGCATCTTTCTCAGTCTCAAACAGCTCTTGAATCGCTGAACGAACCTGGGCATCCACGCTTTCTTCCAGCCTCATCACTTCTTCACAATGCTCGTGAATTTTCCGGTCACTTTGGAGGGAGTGAAACGCAAGATCCAGGGCTTGGGTGCAGGCCACAATTTGGGAGCAGATCCCGGCCACCGCCGTGGGCAGCGGATTCACCCGGTATACGGCGATTCGATGGGCCGTATCTTCCAAACCATCGATTACGTCGTCCAAGAGGGACGCGAGGGTGTGAAGATCTTCCGGATCGAGCGGCGTGATGAAGGTTTGCGTCAGGCGAACGTAAACGTCGCGGACGACGGCATCGCCACGTGTCTCCAACGCCTTGATCTTTTCCGCGACTCCGATGAACCCGGAGGGATACTGCTGAACACCGTTGCAGAGAAGCGAAGCCGCTTCGGAAGCAATCTTGATCTGCTCCAGGAAGTAGACAAAGAACTTCTCCTCACGGGGAAGGAAGCGCATGATTCCTCGAGTTGGCGGTCATAAGCGTTGAAAGTAAGAAATTTATCTTCTCAGCCGGGCTAGGGGGAGGTCAATAGCATTCGGGTTACGATTCGGTTAACACGGGGAAAGGAGACTGGGTTTGAACGGCATCTTCGGAACCGTCCAGGTCCAGATATCGGGTATCCAGCATACGTTGTGTCTCGATGTTGCCCATCGCCGAAAGGAGGCTGTCTTTCAGATTGGGATGGTCCTTCTCCAGTTCCGCGAAGATATCGCGGATCGACCTTCGGACGGTCCCGGTCTTCTGAGAGCAGCCACACGGAATGACCGGTGCGCCGAGCGATGCTGCGAACCGGGTCGTGATTTCTTCTGAAACGAAGACCAGCGGGCGGATCAGCCGGAAGTCGCCGTTCTTGGACGAAGTGACCGGGGGCAGGGTACTCGTGCGGCCCGTGAACATGGCATTGCGAAGGAAGGCCTCGCAGAAGTCGTCCGCCGTGTGCCCCAGCGCGATGACGTTCGCCCCCAGGTCGCGCCCGATCTCGTACACGGCGCGTCTGCGAAAACGGCTGCATATGTCGCAGCCATGTTCCGGCTGATCGTCGATCAGTCTCAGCGAAGGAGGATCGACGCGATAGGTCCAGTCAATTCCACGAGCCTTTAGATACTCACCGAAAGGCTCAATCGGCCTGAGAAATTTGCCCTGTTCGACAGTGAAGGCACACACGGTGAACTGGATCGGTGCACGCTTCTGTAAAAGGACCAGAGCCTCCAGCAAAGTGACCGAATCCTTGCCGCCGGACAAGCCTACCGCAACCCGGTCGCCCTCGCGGATCATCTTGTACCGGTGGATGGCTTCCCCCACCTTGCGGAGCAGTGTTCTTTCGAGGTCCAAAGACCATTATAGAAAAACGGCTCAGATCACATCGGCAAAAGTCTTGCGGATCTTGTAAAACCAGGCGTGCCCACAGAAGAACACAGTCAATGAGACCAGCCAGAGCTTCCACATGGCGGAAAAAGCCGGCGCATGACCTTCCAGCAGAACATCGCGGTAACCGCGCACCAGCACGTGAATCGGATTTCTGGTCAGTACCGGAGCGGCCCAAGCGGGCAGCGACGTCTCCGGGTAGCAGATCGGCGTCAGGAAAAACCACAATGTCAGCAGAAATCCCATGATATGGCTCAGATCGCGCATGTAGACGCCCAAGGCCGAAAGAAACCAGCAGACTCCCAGCGTGAACAGGATTTGAGGGATCCAGAGAATCGGGAGCAGCAGGGCCGACGGTGGCAGGCTCCATCGAACCACGAGCATTCCCACAAAAAAGACCGCCAGCGCGAACATCCCTGAAACGAGC
>JACMLA010000018.1 GCA_014379815.1 Bryobacteraceae bacterium
CGAACGCCCTGAGAGCCGGGCTAACCCACTCGGAATAATCCTGCAAGAAGAATCCGGGCGACACGGCACTCATAAGAGGCAGGAGCCGCGTGACCAAAATTAACGAGACTGGCATCATTGACACCACGATCGCAGCGGGTTCCCCGCAGTGGCAGGAAACATCGCTCGCTCTTTCACCGCTGGTCTTGCTATCGGCTTTGGAAGATCCGAATAATGGCCTCTTGATATTCGATCTTCAGTTGAGGGTGATGCATGCCACAAGCCAGATCTGGAGCATGCTCGACGTCAATTTCGAAGAGCCAATAACTAGTCCCGAGATCCTGCAATTGCTGTCCCGGTCGGCACTCGACGCTGCTTCGGTGGCGACGGCGAAAGATGTTATTCTCGCATTCCTTGCCGGAGGCGGCAAAGCGGACGGTGTGCTGTTGCGGAATAAAGACGGAAGCCGCGGCCTGCGCATGCGGTTGCGAAGTCTGGGACCTGAGTACTTTGCGGCATCGTTCGAGAGCGTGCTGCCCGATGTAGCCCCTGGGCCCCCGGCCAGCGCATCCGAGGACCGTGATTGGCTTACCGGGCTCGCGACCAGGGCCTGTTTCGAGAACGCCTTGCAACAGGCTTTGAATCGGGTTCCACAGACTCCGGTGTCAGTATTACTGCTGGATCTGGATCGGTTCAAGGCTGTAAACGATACGCTGGGCCACGCCGCTGGAGACCGTTTGTTGCGCCTGCTTTCCGACAGGTTGAAATCTTTGACCCGGAAAAGTAATCTGGTGGCGCGATTCGGAGGAGATGAGTTCGCTATTCTGATCGATCCATCACCGACCCGGGAAGTACCGATTGGGATTGCGAAACGCATTCTGGATCTTGCCCAGAGGACCTATTTAATCGACGGCCAGCTGGCGAACGTGGGGACCAGCATCGGTATCGCGCAGTCGCCCGGGGACGGCGCCGACGGTCAGACGCTCGTGCGGAACGCGGATCTTGCTCTTTATCAGGCGAAGGAGACGGGCCGGGGGGCATATCTGTTTTTCGATCCGAGTATGGAACGCCGCGCCCTTGATCGGCGCACGAGTGAACTGGAGTTGCGGAAGGCGCTGGCGCTGCGGCAACTGGAGGTGCACTACCAGCCGCAGGTAAACACAGTCACTGGACGGCTGGTCGGCTTTGAAGCTCTGCTCCGCTGGCGACATCCCGAACGGGGGCTGCTGATGCCAGGGTCGTTCCTGCCGATTGCCGAAGAAGTTGGCGTGATTGTGCCCATCGGCGAGTGGGTGTTGCGCACTGCCTGCCGGGAAGCGCTGAAGTGGCCTGAGAACATCGTAATTGCGGTGAACGCGTCTCCACTTCAGTTCGATACGGGGAAATTCACTGAAACGGTGCGGCACGCCCTCCAGATCACGGGATTGCCGGGCGAACGACTCGAGATCGAGATCACGGAAGGCATTCTGCTGCGCAACAGCGACATGATCATGAAGACCCTGCACGACTTGCGCGCGATGAAAGTCCGTATTGCCATGGACGACTTCGGAACTGGCTACGCGTCACTGAGCCAGTTAGCGCAATTCCCGTTCGACACAATCAAAATCGATCGGTCTTTGACAGGCTTTGAAGGCGATGATGTGAAGCAGAGGTCGGTTGTGCGGGCGATTACAGCGCTCGGACAGAGCCTCGGAGTTTGCACTCTGGCGGAGGGCGTGGAGACCGCCGAACAGCTTGCGCGACTTCAAATGGATGGGTGTGACTCTTTGCAGGGTTACTTGTTCGGCAAAGCAGTTCCTCCCAGCGAGCTGGACGATGTGATCTCGCGGTTGTGCTCACCTGAGGGAACGACTATGGTGAAAGCAGAGGATTGATGGAACCTGATCTGTATAGCATTGTCTACTGCAGTCGCAACCTGATCGGTGGTGACCCGGCGGAGGTCACCGGGGAGCTGAAGAATATCCTTGCAAGTTCCCGCGTGAATAACGGGCGCGTTGGGATTACCGGCGCTTTACTGTATAACTCGGGGAGCTTCGCGCAAGTTTTGGAAGGGCCTTTGCAAGCGGTCGAGCAAACTTTTGAGAGGATCCAGTGCGACTCGCGTCACAGTGAAGTGACGGTGATTCAGAGCGGCCCTGTCTCTGCGCGTCAATTTCCTGAGTGGTCCATGGCGCTTACCAGCAACAGCTCATTCACAGGGACGCCGGTTGCTACGGCAGCCTTCGACGCGGTTTTTTCCCATGCTGCGGATGCCGGAGAGAAGATGCTTTCGATAATGCACGACATGATCGTTAGCGACGAAGAGTGGGCGCTGCTGGACACTGCCCCTTAGAGGCACCATCAGCGGTAGTGTTGCAACTGCGTTCGGCCGGTCTGACAACGGAAGTGTTGCGAAGTTGAATTGATACGCGACGAGGTCTGGCTGGTTCAGTAATTACGCTGTAGCGGTGAGACCAAAGAGGTCGTTGATGAACGCAACCTCCCAGTGATGTCGCCTTTTGCCAACCACCTCACCTGCCCTTTGCGAATCATGTTTACTATCTCGATACC
>JACMLA010000183.1 GCA_014379815.1 Bryobacteraceae bacterium
AGGATGCGGCTGGCAGCACCTATTTGTGGACGGAGTTTCTGTCCACGGCAAGCCCTGAGTGGAAGGCCGGGCCCGGCAGAGGCATGAAGGTCAAATGGCCGCTTGGCCTCAGTGCGAAAGGAGATGAGGGAGTAGTAGGGCTGGTGGAGAATACCTGGGATTCCATCGGCTACGTAGAAGTTACTTACGCTCTTAAAGAACGGCTGCCGCATGGCAACGTACAGAATCTCGCGGGAGTCTTTGCCAAAGCAGACCCTAAGGGCATCACCGCTGCGGCGGCGTCTCTGCATTCGGTTGGGGCCGACTTAAGGCTGTCAATCGCCAATGCTCCGGGCCACGACGCGTATCCAATTTCCAGCTTTACCTGGCTTTTGGTGCCTGCCAGACAGAAAGATCCAGCGAAGCAAAAGGCGATCACTGCGTTGCTCAGGTGGATGCTGACCGAAGGCCAAAATTCCGTGGAGGACCTTTCCTACGCAAGGTTGCCCGCCGCGGTTGTAAAGAGTGAACTGGCTCGGCTCGACAAATTGAACTGACAAGCTACATCGTGAATTCGCCGGAAGGTCTATAACCCTTCCGGCAGCGTCTCTCTGGCTGAGCTTTCGATGCCCGCAATCGCGTACAGATTGTGATGAATGCTTTCGCAGATAGCATCGAGAGGAAGGTCATTGTCATCTGTACCGAACGGACCCTCGATCTCGACGCCGATCTCCTCGATTCCGAAAAACACGTAGGCAATTACCAGCACGTCGACGATGGTGTACCATCCATAGCTCGACACCAGGGCGAAGGGCAGCGTGAAGCAGTAGAGCACCAGCGCCCGGCGCAGATGCACCACATAAGCGAACGGAAGCGGAGTCTTGCGAATGCGCTCGCAGCCGCCGAGGTAACCGACTAGTTGCTGGATGTTCTGATCCAGGCCCACAAAAATAATGTCCGAGATGTGGCCTCGCTGTCGGGCGAGGTTCAGTGTTGCGGTCATGCGCGAGGCGACCGCCAGCGCCGTGTGCTGACCTCCGGAGACGGCGGCAACCTCGGCGGCGGGGAGTTCGACCGACAAAGGGCCAAGGCCGCTGTCTCCCCGCAGGCCGCACGCCGCAGCTTGCGGAAATACAGCGGTCCAGCGAGTGAGTTCAAAGAGCAACTCACGATCGGCCGCGAGTTGCACGGTCGCTCCGCGGATCAGGTTACGGGTTTCGTTTACAATTCCTCCCCAGAGCTTGCGTCCCTCCCAGAAACGGTCGTACGAAGCGTTGGTGCGAAAGACAAGCAATAAACCCAGAGCCGTGCCGACGAGGGTATGCAGCAACGACGGAATCGCGACCGGAAACAGAAAAAAATGAGTAGTCACGACGCCAACAGTCCAGATCGCGCAGAGCGACACTCGTCCACTGATTTCGCGCAACAGGGAGCCGCGGATGTCAAAGAAATGGTCCAGCCATTTATGCGGATCGTATTGAATCATGGCTTAAGTGCGCATCAAAAGTCAGATGATAACAACGCCCTGTCAACCAACTAAAATCCGAGTGGAAACGCTCCCACTCTCACGCTAAGATGGGTCGTCTGCGACGGTCAAAAACAAGTGCAAACTTTGAATCCTGCTGGTGTCATGGCGTCCGTGGGCGATCACGGCGCCTATAACGTACAGCTGTCTCAATTGCTGTCTGAGGTCTGGATCGATCGCGACTCGAGCTGGCTTGCCTTCAATGAAAGGGTACTGGCCGAAGCCCTTGACGAGCGCACGCCGCTGCTCGAAAGGGCCAAGTTCCTCGCGATCTTCACGTCTAACCTCGACGAATTTTTCATGAAACGCGTGACGGGTCTGCGAGCAGGACAGGCTCAGGCGCAGCGGGATGGATGGCAACGTTTTCGTCACCGATTGCTCACGCTGCTGGAACGCCAGGCGGCTTGTTACCGCCAGACAATCGTCCCGGAACTTGCGCGGCAAGGGATAGTGCTGAGGCGATGGAATGAACTCACTCCGGGTCAGCGTGAGGAGGCAGGCCGCTATTTCGATGCGAATTTGTCTCCGGCTTTGACCCCTTTGGTTATCGATCCCACACAACCGTTCCCCTTCCTTTCCAATCTTTCCACCTCACTCACTTTCCTGTTGCACGATCCGGCCCGGACAGACCCCATGTATGGGCGCTTAAAAGTGCCGACTGTCCTGAAACAGTGGGTCCCTCTCGAAGCCGACACAGCGCCAGGCGAAAAACTGTTCGTGCTGCTCCAGGAAATTATCAGAGGCAATGCCGCGAAGCTGTACACCGGGATGAGGCTGGGTTCGATCACTGTTGTCCGCCTGACTCGCGACGCCGAAGTCGAACTTGACGAAGGTCCGGGACCCGGTTTGCGGGAATTGGTTCAGGAACAGGTTCGTCAGCGCCGGTATGAGCCTGTTGTGCGGCTCGAATTCGGCCCCGGAGCCGATCCGGCTATCAGGGAGATGCTGCGTGAGCGTTTTGCGCTATCGCCGGAAGATGTCTTCGACATGCCCGAGGAAGTCGACTACACGACTCTGTTCGAGCTGCTGGGCTTGCCCCTGCCCGCTCTGCGTGACCCGGTCTGGACCCCGCTGCCGCTGAATCTGCCCGACGGCCCACACTCAATCTTCGATGCCATTCGGGCCGGCGACCTGCTGCTTCATCATCCCTTCGAGAGCTTTGACGATACGGTCGAGCGATTCATCAGCGCCGCCGCGGACGACCCGCAGACGGTTTCGATTAAGATGACAGCCTACCGGATCGGAGATGACACGCCCTTCGTCCAATCCCTGATCCGCGCGGCTGAGAGCGGCAAGCAGGTAGCCTGCGTGATGGAAATCCAGGCCAGCTTCGACGAAGCACGAAATCTGCACTGGGCCGCCGAACTGGAGCGTGTAGGCGCTCATGTCAAGTTCGGTGTTACAGGGCTGAAGACGCACGCCAAGACAGCCCTCGTCGTTCGCAAAGAGTCCACCGGCTTGCGCTGCTTCGTGCATATCGGAACCGGAAATTACCACGTGAAGACCGCTCGTCTTTACGCTGACGTAGGCCTGCTTAGCTGCGATCCTGTGCTCGGACGCGATGTTGTCCAGCTCTTTCACTACCTTACTGGCCACTCGGTCGCCCCTGATTGCACCACCCTGCTGATCGCCCCTACAACGATGCGGCCCCTATTCATCGAACTGATCCGGCGTGAGATGGAAAACCACACCGCCGGCCTTCCGGCCCGTATCGTTGCCAAAATGAATCAGCTCGAAGACCCGGAGATGATTGAGGCTCTGTGCGAAGCTTCAATGGCCGGTGTGCCGATCGATCTGATAGTCCGCGGTTTTTGTTGCCTTCGTCCTGGCGTCCCGGGAAAAACCGAAACGATCCGCGTCCGTTCGATCATTGGGCGCTTTCTCGAGCACTCGCGCATATTCCACTTTGCCAACGGCAAGGAGCATCCGGTTGATGGCGATTTCTTTATCGGCTCGGCGGACTGGATGTTTCGGAATCTCTCGCGGCGTGTCGAAGTAGCAACTCCGGTGCTGGCTCCGGGGCCGCGAGCGAAACTCTGGGAGATACTGGACATCTGTTTGCGCGATCGGCGGCAGGCGTGGATTCTGGGCCAGGACGGCAGTTACACGCAACTGCGCCCGGAAGAAAGTTCAGACGGTCCCGAGGCTATGGGGTCGCATCACGTGCTGATGGGCTTGACGCGGGCTCGCCTGGCGAATGGATTCCGTAGCTTCTCAGCTTAGCCGACGAGCGAGTTTCCTGGCACAGCAAATTAAGTTCTGCCTGAGCCATTTTGGGCATCTTAGGGCTGGAGGAAGCTATGCCAAAAAAAACGAGCCGTTGCTGGCCGGGTTACGAGCCGGTGCCAGGAAAAGAACCGCACGAACAAGGAAGCTGCCGAAAGAAATCTGCCAGAAAGAAACCGGCTGTTAAAGCCGCAGCGCGCAAGGGTGCGAAGAAACGCCCGGCGTGAGAAGCATCTGCGAATATAAGACTTGACCCGTCCAATATTGAGCGGTACCATTCTATTTCGGACTGGCGAGGTCGTACATAATGTTAAAGCTGACCCGAAAAGCGGATTACGGCCTGATTTCTCTCAAACATATGGCCATGAAGAACGGATCCGCCAGCGCCCGTGAGATCGCTGACACGTATGGAATCCCCCTGCCTTTGCTTGCTAAAGTCTTGCAAAAGCTGGCCAGGTCGGGCTTTGTTACCTCTGAGCACGGGGCCACCGGTGGTTATCGCCTGCGTCGCGAAGCGCGGAAAATAACGACCCTCGAAGTTGTACGCTCGATTGATGGTCCTATTTTTCTGACGTCCTGTTTTACCGATTCTGGTGAGTGCGGGCTCGCTGGTCGTTGCAATGTACGCGAGCCGCTTCGGAAGGTTCACGAAGAGATCCAGCGACTTCTCGAAAGCATCACAATTGCCGACATGTGTGAGGACGAAGATCATGCCGGTTGTGAAACAGGAGCGGAAGTCCGCCCTCTTCATACTCAGATTTCTGTACTGCCGCGCGCCTGATAAAACTTATGAAGCTGCCCGTTTATCTC
>JACMLA010000019.1 GCA_014379815.1 Bryobacteraceae bacterium
GGAGGTTTTGGTTCAGCGGTCGTGGGTTTGGTTGGAGTGGCGGTCTGTGCGTGCGTGATGGTTGCACTGCTAAAGGCCAAGGCGATGGCGATGAGGATGGACGTGTTCATGAGCGTGTGGCTTAGGTTGCTTTGGCTTTCGCTCTCGGGACGCGGGCAGAATCGGCGAAGGAAACCAGGTGAGCCGCGGCTGGAGCGTGGCGCGGCGGCTGCGCCAGCAGCCGGCGTGACACGCCGAAGCCGTTAGCCCGACCACAATGGTTGAACGAAGCCGCTGGCGCGGCGTAGTCGAAGATCCACGCGACGGGTGAGGGTGGCGTGGGCGAGTGGAGGACATGGGAAAGGGTGCGGGGCCAGCCAGTAGGCTGGACCCCTTATGAATAAACCAAGTAAGCTGTATCAGGATTACGTTGTCTTCGTCGAATCGAAATCGTTGCGAGGTCGATCCAAGGAAGAGTATCTGCGGCAAGTCCGCAAATTGGCTGAGTACTATCCGAGCCGCTCGCTCAAGCAGGTCACGGAACGGCAGGTCTTTGATTATGTGATCTTCCGGCGGGACGAGCAAAAGCTGCGTCCGTCCTCGCTCAATCAGGCGGTGGTGGCGTTGCGGCTGTTCTACCGGGACTTTCTGCAACGTGACTGGAAGCTCTGGAAGCAGTTTGAGATTCGCAGAGATCAACCTTTGCCTCTGGTCCTGACCCAAAAAGAAACGCGGAGGTTGATGAAGGTGATCCGTTGCAATCGTTTCAAGGCCATCATCTGTCTTATCTATCATTGCGGCTTGCGGGTGAGCGAAGCGACGACGTTGCGACCGAAAGACATCGATGCAGAACGCGGCCTGGTGCGCATTCACAACGGCAAAGGCGGGAAGAACCGTGAAGTTCCCATGGCGCCGGACATGATCAATCGGTTGCGTGGCTACTGGTGTGCGCACCGCAATCGCGAATGGCTCTTTCCAGGAGTGGGCCGCGGTTGGAAGGATCGCTGGCGTTCCATCACGATGGCTATGTCACAGGCGACCACGCCGATGAGCGTCTCTTCGGTGCAGGCAGCGATGCGCATGGCTGTCGCCAGTTGCGGTCTCAAGAAGAACGCGACTTGTCATACCTTGCGGCACAGCTTTGCGACGCATCTCCTTGAAGAGGGTGTATCGATCCGGCAAGTGAGCACTTACTTGGGCCATAGTAGCATTCACTCCACGCTCATCTATCTGCATGTGACGGAGATCAGCGAAAGCAAAGGGCGCGAAGTGCAGGCACATCTGCTCCACGAGGTTCTGTCGGATCTGCCCTCGGGCGAGTAACCAGCGCGCTTCTCCCACACTTCTACTAGGTGAAGTTCGCGGATCTCCTTCGCGAGCACTGGCCACGCTATGTCGCGCAGGCCGAAGGTCCTATCCCTTCGGCGCATTGGCGGGTCTCGCCCATTACCAGCCTCCCTTGTCCCTACCGCCACCTCGGCCGTGGAATCCGTGCTGAGCTGCCGTACGCCCAGACGCGGCGGTCATCGCTACCATTGCCCTGAGTGCGCGCGGATGCATTACCAGTTCCACAGCTGCAATCATCGCAGTTGTCCTCAATGCGGCGGCGCTCAGCAACAGCGCTGGTCGGCCTCGCAGGAAGCCAAACTCCTGCCGGTACCCTACTACCTGATCACGGTGACCGTTCCGGAACCACTACGCCGTCATTGCTTGGGGCATCCGAAGGAACTTTATGAGCTTCTGCTGAGCCAGAGTGCGCAAGGCGTGCGCGAGCTCTGCGAAAACCCCAAGCACCTTGCAGGCCAACCGGGTTTCACGGCGGTGCTGCAAACTTGGACCCGGCGGATCCTGCACCATCCCCATGTCCATATCCTCATCCCGGCCGTCGGCCTGACCGCCGACGGCTGTAGCGCCGTGCATCCCAAGAACGAAGAGTTCCTGATTCCGGTCATTCCCTTAGCCGCACGGATTCGCAATCTATTTAAGCAACAGTTAGCTCACCAACATCCCGATCTGCACGAGCATATCGATCCGGTCGTCTGGGAGCAGAACTGGGTTGTAGACTGCCGCCCAGCAGGAAGCGGCCGCACGGCGTTGCGCTACCTTGCTGGTTATGTCTGTAAGGCGGCTTTTAAGGAAGACCGTCTGGTGGGCTGCGATCCGCAAGGACGCATCCTGCTGCGCTGGAAGGATAGCGATGACCACCAATGGAAAACCGAATCATTGGAGCCCCTCGAACTGCTTCGCCGCTGGCTTCTTCACGTGTTACCCAAAGGCTTTGTCGCCGTCCGTCACTTTGGTTTCCTCAGTCCTGCGGCAGGCCGTGCCCTGCGCCGCATCCGCTTTCTCTTGGGCAGAGGCCCAGTCATCAAGCCCACCTTCCATTCCGGACCTCGTCTCTGTCTGTGTTGCCAACGACCGATGATCCTTGCCGCGCGCATCCTGCCCGTGCGCGGCCCTCCTTTAAGCCGCAACCTCTTTACGTTCGCCGCATGAGCCGGTCCCGGCACTATCAAGCAACGCGAAAGCATGGCGCGCTTCGCGAACGCTTCTTCGTTTTCCGACAGCCCACTCCATCAGGAAAGCAGATCCAATTTACTCTGAAATATCGTCCAGTTAGCCACCGTGCGCGGCGCCGCTTGAGTTTAACCGACTCCGTCGGACAATCTCAAGGCCATGTGGCACGTCTATTCGCCCGCGAACCCACCCTCGACGCACCCTCCGCATCATCCAGGGCTCAAAACCAATTTACTAGCTTCGCTCACCCGCGCCTGTAACTCCACGGCGGGCTTGCTCAACAAACAGTTTCATTCCGGGCTCCGCCGGAACGAAACTTCAGGGTGAGGCCGGTTCGTCATGTTTCGCGTAGATCAAAGTCGCTTCAGAGAAATCTCCCGACTGCCATTGATCGTTCAGCTCATGGTGAAGTGACCAGTGCTTTGCGCTCAGAAGAGAGGCAATCTGCTGGAGTGCGTCGAGCAACTCC
>JACMLA010000184.1 GCA_014379815.1 Bryobacteraceae bacterium
GCAGCTGGTGGACATCACCAGGACCATGTCGGAAGGCAGATTCGTCTTCAGTGGCGATTCCGATTCGGCTCCATCCTATTCCGTGGACTGGACCGTACCTGGCGGCATGACCCGCCTTCAGGTGACAACCAACACACGGCAGGTACTCGACGTTAATGGAACTTCGTTCAGTGTCGCCCGCACAGCTGGCCAGATCTTTGACACACGGGAAGTTGACGACTCTTTCAGCGCCAATAATGTATTCAACGCCGTGTATCAGCTGGGAGTCGCCCTCGAAAGTGACGATGTGACCGCCGTGCGCAGTGCGGCGGCCTTGATCAATGTGTCGCTCGATCACCTTGGAAGAGAACTCACGTTCTACGGCAATAGCCAGAACCGCGTGAAGAACGCTCAGACTCTGGCCAAGAAAGCCATTCTTTCCCGATCTACGGAGCTGGCACAACGCTCAGAAACGGATCTGGCGAAAGCAATCATCGAACTGTCTTCTATTAAGGTGCATAGGGAAGCGGCTCTGGGCGCACAGGCGCAACAACCACGCAGCAGCCTTTTCGACTATCTGGCTTAGTTTTCCTACCAGGCAACCACCAGAACACTGGGTTCTATGCCAACCAGCATAAAAATCCCAGTGTCACTTGTGGATAGAGAAAATCCAGCAGGAGCTTGCACTAGTACCAGTGCATGCTCAATTCAATCGCGGGCCGCGTGGAACAGTACCTGGATGTACTCGCGGCACGTCAGAAACTCACTGCATCTAATATTGCAAATGCCGACACTCCGGGCTACAAGACCAAGGATGTCGATTTTGCTGCAGCCTTCGCTCAGGCCGAGGGAACCGGCGATATACCAGCCGTCGAGGTATCCGGCCTTTCTCTGAAGCCCGACGGGAACAACGTTAGTCTCGATCGGGAATCCCGAAACCTCGCCGAGAGCGCTCTTCGCTTCAACATCGCCACACAATTCCTCCAAAATCAGTCGCGGATGGCAAAGGTCGCTCTTCAGGAGATTCGCTGATGAGCCTCTTTTCCGCAATTTCCGTCAGCGCTACTGGCATGTCCGTACAAAGAACACGGGCAGAAGTCCTTGCCCAGAACCTTGCCAATGCCGACACGACCCGCACTCAGGAAGGCGGACCCTACAAGCGGCGCGACGTTGTCTTTGAAAGCGTCGACGCAGGAGCTTCGTTTGGCTCCCTTCTGGATGAAGCCGGCTCCGGTCTCACCACCGTCAAGGTGAGTGAAATCCGAGTTGATCAGCAGGAAGGTCCAAAGCGTTACATGCCCGGTCACCCCGACGCCAACGCCGATGGCTACGTCGCAATGCCCAGAATAAATCCCGCCGAGGATATGGTCGACCTTATGGGCTCTTCCCGGGGTTATCAGGCTAATGTCGCTGCAATTTCAGCGGTCAAAGATATGATTCAACGCTCCATCGACCTCTTCCGTTAAACATGGAACCAATTACTGCCTTAACTCCAGTTATCCCTCTGCAGCCCGCACCATCGCTGCAGTCAACGCCCGCGGCTCCAGGCGCATTTGGCCAAATCCTCGAATCCGCAATCAATCGGGTCGAAGGATCGGCCGCAGGTGCCGCATCTTCCATGCAGCAGTTTATCTCAGGCGATGCAGTCGACCTTCACAACGTGGCTCTTGCATCCCAGAAAGCCGCTCTCGATTTCGAAATGCTTCTTCAGGTACGCAACAAAGTGGTTCAGGCGTACCAGGAAGTAATGCGTTTGCAGCTCTGATCCAGGAACAGGTAAATTGAGTTGAATCTCCAGTCGGCAACAGCCCAGATCCAGCGAATCTGGACGTCTCTTTCCAATCGCCAGAAAATCAGCATTGGTCTCGTTGCAGCAGTCGTCGTCTGCTGCCTCGGTGCCTTTGCCGCATTCCGAAAGCCTAAAGACTTCAGCCCTCTCTTCTCCGGCATGAGCGCCGAAGATGGGGGCGCTGTCGTCGCCAAGCTTAAGGAGAGTACCGCGGAGTACCGCGTTGCCGAAAACGGAGGAACCATACTTGTACCCTCAGACCGCGTCGCCGAACTGCGTTTGCAGATGGCTACAGCTGGCATTCCCCGGACAGGTCGCATCGGATTTGAACTGTTCGACAAAACCAACCTGGGTGCCAGCGACTTTGCCGAGCAGGTGAACTACCGCCGGGCTCTGGAAGGTGAGCTAGAACGCAGCGTTCGCAGCATCACCGAGGTGGAGCAAGCAAGAATCCACCTTACTTTCGCGAAAGAGTCGGTCTTTACCGAGTCCCGCTTGCCCGCGAAAGCAAGTGTCCTGCTCACGCTTCGCTCAGGCGCACAGATCACACCAGGCAATGTCAAAGCGATCATTCATCTGGTCGCCAGTGCAGTCGAAGGTTTAACGCCCGAAGGCGTGTCTGTCAGCGACTCATCTGGAGACTTGCTCAGCAAAGATAAAAAACCTCACAATCCGGACGAAGCTTCCGATGAGTTGATTGAGTACAGACAAAAGCTGGAACGAGACTTGATCGCCAAGGTAAACACCACCCTCGAACCCTTACTGGGAGTCGGAAAGTTTCGGGTCGGAATATCCGTGGATTGCGATTTCTCCAGCGGAGAGCAGAGCGAAGAGTTATATGACCCGGACAAATCGGTAATGCTGACGAGTCAGAAAAGCGAGGAAATGACGGGAGCAAACACCAGCGGCGGTGTTCCCGGCACAGCCTCCAACTTGCCTCGCCCACAACCACGTGCAGCCGGATCGGTGGGAGGACTGACGCGGAGAAGTGAAAACGTCACCTATCAAACCAGCCGGACCGTCCGAAGAACGAAGTTGCCTCAGGGTTCCATTAAGAGGCTCTCGGCGTCAGTTCTCCTCGATCAAGGCGTTCGCTGGGAACTACAAGGCGGACGCCAGCAACGCATCCTCGTTCCAGCTACACCGGAAAACATTCTGGCGATTCGGGAACTTGTTTCCGCGACAGTTGGACTGGTGCCGACGCGCGGCGATCAACTCGTTGTCCAGAGCCTGGCGTTTGAAAGCACTCTGGAGAAGCCCGCTCCACCACTGCCGGTGTCTGCGGACAAAAAGACCGAGCCGAAAAATTCACTCCCCATACCGCAGGTAAATCTGCAGGATTGGCGTGTACTCGCTGGAGCAGGAGTAGGCGCTCTGCTGCTCATCGCCGGCGCACTGTTCCTTCTGAAGCGTAAGAAACGTAAAAAGACCGCCGTGACTGTAGGCACGACACTGCCGGCGCCTGAAACAGAAACACTGGCAGCACCGGAAGACAATCTTCTCGAGAATGCGACGCCGTCGCACTTGCTAGCCAAAGTGCAACAGCGTCTGGTGCAGACAGTGCGGATCGACACCCTCGCAGAAGAACTGCGGGTAGGTATCCTTAGCGACCCCGCGCTTGCCGCACGAGTTCTCAGGACCTGGCTGGACGAAGGACAAAACAAGGCATGAGTACTGACATTGAGCTTACCGGTACCGGAAAAGCTGCTGCGCTCCTGGCAACCTTAGGGGAGAAGGCCGGCGCGCAGTTGCTGAAGCATCTGGCAGAAGACGAGGTACAGAGCCTGATGCAGGCTATTGCGCAACTGGAACATTTGAGTTCCGGTCAGGCAGAGAGAATCCTCGAAGAGTATCAGCAGATGCTGCTCGCCCAGCAATACGTTGTTAAGGGCGGTCTGGAATATGCCAAAGGCATGTTGTACAGTGCATTCGGGCCAGACGTGGCTATGCGGTTGATGGATCGCCTGAAAGAGAGGATCTCCGCAGATGTGGCAAACTTCGATGCGCTCCGCAAAGCGGACCCGCAGCAACTTGCCAAATTTATTCACAACGAGCATCCACAGACCATTGCACTGGTGCTCTCGCATCTGAACGCCTCCCAGGCAGCGGCGTTGCTTAGCTCCATTCCCCAGGATCTGCAAACAGACGTTGCCATGCGCATGGCACATATCGATCAGATTTCCCCGGACATCATCAACAAGATCGCTGGCGTCATCGAACAAAAGCTGAAAACGCTTGGAGAGTTTAATCGCGAGAATTATGGCGGTGTTAAAGCAGTAGCCGAAATGATTAATCGTCTTGACCTGACAGTGGGCCGGGAGATTATGACGTCGATCGAACAGAATGACGGCAAACTGTTCGAGACCATCCGCCACTTGATGTTCGTCTTTGAAGATCTGATGCAGCTCGACCTGCGCGATTTGAAAGAACTGATTCAGAAGATAGATCGAAAGATCTTGACAGTAGCCATGAAGGGAACCAGCGACCAGTTACAAGCTCGCATCTTTGGGGTGCTGTCGCAACGCAGCGCAGAGATGTTGAAGGAAGACATCGAGGTTATCGGGGCCGTCAAGATTCGCGAGGTCGAAGCGGCACAGCAGGAGATCATTGCACAAATCCGTCAGATGGAAAAAGAGGGAACACTCACCCTGCAGCAGAGCGAATATGTCGTGTAGGCTAATCCGCGAGGGAGACCAAAGGGTGACCCAGCCGCTCTTCGCACCAGAGCCTCAGTTTAGCGGACCCGAGTTGTATCAGCCTGCTCAGCTTGATCGACAACCGCAGACGGCACTCCTGGACGAGCTTACTGCTCTAAGACAGCGGGTCCATGACCTTGACGCAAGCCTGCCGATGCTGCTTAGCGAAGCACGCGCCAGCGCCTTCCAGGAGGGCGAGTCTGCAGGGTACGACAAAGCCGCTTCCGCTTCACGCATCATCGTCGAAAAGCTGTCGGCGGCAATCCACGACATAGCTGGCTACAGATCGAAGATTCGGGAAGAATCGGAGGCCGAGCTGGTCGCACTCTCCATCGCAATTGCACGCAGAATTCTCCATCGCGAGATCTCGATCGACACTGACGCAATTCAGGGCGTAGTCCGTGCGGCCCTCGAGAAGGTGCAGGCGCGGGAGATTACAGAAATCCGACTGTACCCCGGCCACGAAGACGCTGTAAGGAAATGCCTGACGGAGCTCCATACCGGTGGTGTGCAAATCATCGCCGACCCTGCGATGTCCCCGGGGGACCTCGTCATCGAGACCAAGCGCGGGAACGTCGAAGCTTCCATCGAAAGCCAGTTAAAAGAGATCGAACGCGGATTTGCAGACAGGATCAGAAGATGAGTAGCATTGCCATCGGTCTACGACCTTACTTTGACAAACTAGCGCGCCTGGACACGTTCCAGTCCAGCGGAGAAGTGACCGAGATGGTCGGTCTCCTGATCGAATCGCGCGGGCCTTCTGTCGCGATTGGAAGCTTCTGTGAGGTAGTCACAGGAGCTGGGAAAGTAGTCAGAACTCAGGTAGTCGGCTTTCGAAATGGACGGGTGTTGTCCATTCCGCTGGAGGAAACCGATGGCATCCAGCTAGGCGACCGGGTCGTCGCACGGTCCGAGGACAGCAGACTGGGCGTAGGACCGGATTTGCTCGGCCGGGTTCTGGACGGATTTGGCGATCCAATGGACAGCGGACCACGTCTCCAGCCAGAAGCGTGGTACGACCTTTTTGCCACACCACCAAACCCACTGAGTCGCGAACCTGTCAAAGAGCCTCTTGTGACGGGCATCCGAGTCATCGACGGTATGCTGACGTGCGGGAAAGGTCAAAGAATCGGGTTGTTCGGAGGCAGCGGCGTAGGGAAAAGCACTCTGCTGGGCGCAATGTCGCGGCAGAATGGTGCCGACGTCACGGTCATAGCCCTCATCGGGGAGAGAAACCGGGAAGTCCGGTCCTTCATCGAACACGAATTGGGCCCTGAAGGGCGCAAACGCTCCGTTGTTGTCGTTGCAACATCGGACAGGCCAGCTCCTCTGCGCATACGGGCCTGTTTCGTTGCGCTTGCAGTAGCGGAATACTTCCGCGATCAGGGCAAGAATGTCCTACTCGTGATGGACTCGGTAACCCGGCTTGCAATGGCTCAGAGAGAGATCGGACTGGCTGCCGGAGAGCCGCCCAGTCAAAAAGGGTATACCCCGTCGGTTTTTAACTTGCTGCCCCGCATCTTTGAACGTGCCGGGAATTTTCCAGGCGGCTCAATTACCGGGTTCTTTACGGTTCTTGTCGAAGGTGATGATTTCAACGAGCCAGTTTGCGACGCGGTACGCGGCATCCTCGATGGTCACGTGATCCTATCGAGAGCTCTTGGAGCGGCTGGACACTATCCCGCGGTAGACGTGCTGCAATCCGTCAGCAGGGTCATGCCTCAGATTGTGTCCAGGGATCACTTGAAGGCTTCGCAAAAAATCAGAGAGTCTCTGGCCGCTTATGAGCGGTCGTCCGACTTGATTCAGCTCGGTGCGTACGTTGCAGGAACCAACCAGCAGCTGGACGTCGCCATTCGGCAGCGCGGCCGGGTTCTTAGCTTCTTGCAACAGGATTCCGCTACTAAGGCACCTCTGGAAACGACACTGGACGGAATGCGGGAAATAGCTGCGGCTCTCGCGTGAGACTGACATGAAAAGATTTCACTTCGGCTTACAAAGAACCACAGATTGGCGGGAACATCAGGCAGAGCTGGAAAAGTCAGAGCTTGAGAAACTAACCGGCAAGAGGACCCAACTCGCCGATTCCCGAAATGAAGTCGAGAAGGAACTGGACACTCTGGCGAATAACCAGGTCGGACACAGCGTTCACACAGCGCAGGAACTTCACCAGGCGGCTCTGTTTACCCGCAGCCTCTTCAACCTTGATAAGCAGCTCGTTAATGAGCAATCCAAATGCGAGCAGCAGATCGTGCAGCAGCAGGGCAAGTGTATCGAGGCTGACCGCGACCATCGACTGTTGCTGAAACTCCGTGACACAAAGTTGCTGGAATGGCAGAAAGAATTCAATCGCGAAATTGAAGAAACTGCTGCAGATTCCTGGAACTCCCGCCGCGCTAGAGAGACGTCGAGTTCTTCTTCTTGAGCATTTGAATTAAGTGCTATTGCTCAGGTCCATTCTGCCGAAACGGTAAGTGTGAGTGGACACTTGCCCGACCGGGCATGACGATCCTCCTTATCTTCTGGCTTCCCTCCGGAAAGAACTGAGAAATAAGCCTGCAAACAGCCACTCAATCGGGGAAGAAGCTTACAACGCAACGCAGGGCTCGCCATCGTGTGGCTCTGCTTCGGACTCCGTCGCGGGGACGAATATTCTTACGAGGAGAAAAAAGTGAACGTCCTGATTGTTGACGATTCTGCTGCAATTCGCAAAATTTTGCAGCGTGTTCTGGGACAGGCAAATATTCCTATGACCCAGGTGTTCGAGGCAAGTGACGGGCTGGAAGCTCTGGCGGTATTAAGAGCCAATCGCGTAGAGCTGATCCTTTCCGACATCAACATGCCAAACATGGATGGACTGCAGGTCCTCAGCGAGGTACGCGCGGTTGATGCGTGGAAGAGCATTCCTGTCGTGATGATCAC
>JACMLA010000185.1 GCA_014379815.1 Bryobacteraceae bacterium
AGCCTTCGGGCTCGCTCTGGCTGGCTACTACGGTGCGGTCGTAGTCATTTACATCGCCGTGGTTCGCGCGCTGCCTGCTATGGATCTGACCCCGGTCGCGCTTCTATCCGGCTACGGTTCGGACCTCGGCTGGTCTGTGGCTGGCATTGCGGGTCTGGCGTTCAGTCGCTGGCTGATGGATGGCTTCCTGATGGGAACCACCCACTTCTCCGATGAGATTGTCCGTGCACGTAACACCGCAGCCGGCGCAGTGGAATGCGGTGTCTATCTGGCGTGCGGCGTGGTACTCGCCGGTGTTCTCAGAGAGCCCGGAGGAACGTTTCTCACAATCGGCGTCTTCTTCCTCTTGGGACAGGGCATGCTGCTGCTGCTGGGCCGGGTGTATGCCCGATCGGCGGGTTACGATCTGGTGGGCCAGATTCGCGATGGCAATCTGGCCGCCGGTGTCGCCCTTGGATTTACGCTGGTGGCATTCTCGCTCATCATCGCGAAGGGAACCAGCGGCGAATTCGTAGACTGGGGAACCAATCTCGGCTTCTATGCGTTCGATTGCGTAGCTGGAGTGCTGCTGCTCCTCGTCCTGCGCTGGCTGACGGACCTCGCGCTGCTGCCCCAGGCCAAGATCGCGGAAGAAATCGTACGGGACCGCAACGTCAACGCGGGACTCATTGAAGGCGTCGTTGCCGTGAGCGTGGCCTTCCTAATCCTGTTCATCTTCTAGCCTGTTAATTTGCCGAGGTAACGGTGCGCCAGCGCGCGCGTCCAGAGGGTGCTATGAAATTTGGGCAAGCTTTTTTACTTCTTAGTCTTGTGATTGCCGTAACAGGCTGTACGAAGCAAGAGACACGTCAGGCGGGGCAAGAAACGCGGGAGGCTGCGCGCGAAGCTGGGCGCGAAGTCAGGCAGGCTGGCGATGAGATAAAGGAAGGCTCGAAGGATGCCGCCTACAAAGCCGGCAAAGTCGCCCGAAAATTAGCTGAGGAAACTAAAGATGCCGCGGCGGTCGTGGGCCGCAAAATTGACAACGCCGCCAAAGATGCGAGAAAAGGCTGGCAGGACGCTAAGCGGGACGGAAAATAGAACTTCGCGCGTCAACGCGATGTTTCAGCCACAATCGCCTGCTCGAGGGACGCAGCTTTCGCTTCGTCCCAAATACCTTGTGCACTCCATTTGACGGCATCAGCAGCGTTCAGCAAAATCGCATAGATCAGATCTTCCGCAACAATACCCAGCGCCTTCCGGAATGGTTCCTTGTCGAGGTACAGAGTGATCGTCCCCGCTCAAAAGCGATGAGGATGACACGGGGATTACCCTTCAGGTCGCCCGGTAAGGCCAGCTTAGTCCCACTCAGGCTGGCTGCCGGCAGTGCTGGGAACGTGGGATTTCCTCCGCGAACAAGGCACCAGAAGCAAGCAGTACCAGACACGCCAGCTTCATTTGCTTTCCGACCAGCCCAGCGCGGACATCATGACATGAAAGATCTGCGTATTCGGCATGAAGCCGTGCACGCTCTGGGCTCCAGGACCTTTCGCCGCCACCAGGACTTCTTCGCCGGTGTGTGAATTGTTCATGCGAACCGACGAAAGACGGAGTCCCTGCTTGCGCACGTCATCGGGCTGTGCCTTCCAGTCTTCAATCCCTGCCAGCAAGGGCTGTTCCGGTCCACCGCCATGAATGCGAAAATCGAACGAGTGGTCGGCAGTAAAGACCAGGAGCGTTTCTTTCAGATCCACAATCTCACTGATCTCGCGGATAAGCTTGTCAAACGCAATCAGCCGGTTCAGTCCAGCTTCCGGATTGTCGGTGTGCGCGTCGGACTCAATCATCAGGAAGTAACCTTTAGGATTTTTAGAAAGCATCTGGATCGCCATGCGTGCCGCTGCTCGATGATCGAAGTCGCTCTCCAGAATGGCAATCGCACGCTTCGCTCCGGCGGGTACATCCTCCAGCTTCGTGAGGATCGTGCGACCGGCCGTTTTCGCCGTAGCGTCAAGGTCCCGACCGGATTTACTTGCAAGATCCCAGATGCGTTTCCGTCCCAGACCGAACAGGACATCGACACCGTCTCCGAACCGCGGCGAAAACACCTGCATGATGATGTCGTCCCAGTTTCCCCGGTCGTTCTGGTGCGCATAGCAAGCTGCAGGCGTAGCATCTGCAATGCTGACATTCGTCATCACTCCCGTTGACAGCCCTTTCTCTTCGGCATACTCCAGAATTGTCTTCAGTTTGGTGCCGTCGGTTTGCCCACGTTTTCCGTCAGGCGCCTGACTAATTACCCCGTTAAACGTCTTGTGGCCCGTTACGATTGCGGTCATGCCTGCAGCCGAATCGGTGACCCATTTGCTTGTTGGAGCAGTGTCCGACAGGCCAATGTGCTCCCAGCTCTGAACG
This sequence comes from Bryobacteraceae bacterium, assembly GCA_014379815.1. Next base: position 2,395 of record JACMLA010000185.1, read on the forward strand.
AAGAGCTTTTGCGGAGCGTTATAGGCAAGAATGCTGGCTGCGTTCAGGGTAGGTATGCCGCCCGCGTCAGCAAGAAGCAGGATGATGTTCTTAGCTCTCAGGGGTTCGGATGGCGAGGGAGCAGGCTGAGATCGCAGACAGACAGCTGTCGCGGATAAGAGTACCCACACAAATAGAGATTTCATGCGTTTCTGCGATTGTACCGGGTACCAGACGCCGAAAACGACAAAAGAAGCAGTTTCTATTCCACTTTTGCGCTCAACCTTGCGCTCAACTTGGTGACGTAGGTATCTGGCGGGAATCCGGCGGCAGTGGCCCGGTCCCGCAACTGATCGGCCGCACCTCGGTTGAGATTGGAACCTACAACAACGAAGTAGTGCTCGGACTCACCTTTAGGAAAAATGGTGCAAGCGCAGTCGCTCCATTGTTCTTTCAAAGTTTGTGCCCGGCGCTGAGCGGATTCGACCGAAATGAGGGTGGCGGCTACAACGGACCAGTCGGGGGCCGCATCGGACGACGCATACTTGCGCTCCGGTTCAGAGCGCTTTGGAGGTGTGTCTTCGGGGCTGACGGGATTCGGCACCCGTTTCCTTTTGACGATGTCAACCGACTCGGCAATAGGGCTGGGTTTCTCATCGGCTCTAAGGGGCAGGCCACGAGCCTCGTCGGCCTTGCCTGCGACAGTCCCGGTCATGAAGGTCGCCCGCAGACCGAAAATCAACGCAACCGTCGCAACTGCCAGAACCGAGATAAGGGCGAGAGTCTTCCTGTTGTGCACCGTCTCACGATGAGACGCGCACGGGAGGACTCTCGTGGCAAGCTTTTTGCGTTGTTTAGGCTGAGACTGTTAGTGCTGGGACTTGCGAGACTGTTCTTTTGGCAGAGTCATCGGAGGCAGAGCCGTGACCAGACCCGAAGTGTTTCGCTTTAACGCCACGGCTGAGAACGTGAGGTCCTCATATATATCTGCTCCGGGAAAGGAGACCGACCACTCAACGGTTCCACGTCCGTTAGCCAGTTCCGGAAAACGCGATACTGGAATCACCTGCAATGATTTTTCGCCAAACGTGATCGTATCCCGGGCGAGTACTTTACCCTGCATGTCCCGAAACGCGAGATCGACGGTAGCGCTCATTGTGTCGGAGACCATCACCAGTTCAGTAACCTCTGTGTCGGAGGCGGTCCACTGCAGCCGGGATTTCTGTTCCGATTCAGGTGAAAGAGGAATTGCAGTCGATGTCTGGACCTTGCCGTCTACCGTCCGCGTGAGTACCGCAGAACCCCCCAGAGGAGATCCACTGAGAATAGCCAGATGAGCATATCCGCGAATCAGGGACTGGCTGGCACCGCTGGTCTCGATCTGCAGAGAAGCGCCCGCATCCAGAACACCGGTAACGGATTGGCCAATGATCGCTGCTCCGGGAGCGGTTATCGTTACAGGCCAGAGTTCGCGAAATCCAGTTTCGCCCAGAAAACTAAGCTGAAAGTTGGACGGAGCAGAATCGAGGTTAACAAGGGTGATTGTAGTCTTCCAGCCGTCGCCGTCCAGGATGAGTGGAAGGCAGCTGTCATATTCGTGAACGGTCGCAGCGGCAACAGTTAAAACCGAAAGCGCGCAACACAGGGCGGTGCGAAGTCCGTGTCTCATCATCCAAATTATAGCCAGGTTCGATGAAAATCATGTGTCAAATTCTAGTCACACAAAGTGGATTTATTGCTTTCTCAGAAGCCAGATGAAGAAAGGTCCTCCAATTATCGCCGTAATTACTCCCACTGGAATTTCCGCTGGTGCAAGCGCTGTACGGGCAACGGTGTCACACAAAGCCAGAAACGCACCTCCGAGGAAAAAGGATGAGGGAATCAATATCCGGTGATCCGCACCCAGCGACATGCGCAATGCGTGAGGCACGATCAGTCCGACAAACCCGATAGGTCCCGTGAACGCTGTAACCGCACCTGTCAGGACGGAGCAAAGCAGGTATCCGAGCAGAAGCATTTGTTGCGTGTCTACTCCCAGTGCTGCCGCCCAATCCTCACCAACAGCTAGTAAATTCCATTGTCTCGACAGCTGGAAACACCAACCCGCAAGCAGGATCACCGCACAGCTCAGGAACGTGAGTGTAAACGAGTCGGTCGCTTCAATACCGCCCATTAACCAGCGCGTGATCGTAATGGATTGCGCGAACGTTGCTGTACTGTGCAAAAACAGAATACCGGCCGTGCAGATGCTGTTGATCGTGACGCCCGTCATCAGCAAGGTAAATGGCGATATCGTGCGTTGCCGCATCGCCACACTGACAACCAGAACAAGCGTCAGGACAGCGGCAATCACAGAGGCCGGCCACACCGTGCGCAGTCCAAGACTGATTGCAAAAACGGCGCCCAGCGCTGCGCCGGACGACACCCCAAGCGTATAAGGTGTTGCCAGAGCATCCCGCAACAGAGCCTGAAACAACAGACCGGAGAGCGACAACGCACCTCCGCTGATAAGCGCCAGAAGGACCCTGGGAACTCGTAGGGAAAACAGGATCTGATTATCAGGCTGTTGCCCGCTCAGAGCCCTGGAATAGTCGATCGCGACCGATCCGGCAAGAGGCAACAGAACGGCGCAGGCAAGAAAAGCAGCGAGTGATAACACCGATACTGCGATGACCCGGGGCCTTATGTGCGGTCCGTAGTCAGCGCGCATTACATTCAATGCCCAAAGCTGAGCCACGGACGCCCGGCGGGTCCCTCATGCAGCGTTGCTTCGACCGCAAACACATCCCGGATCATC
>JACMLA010000186.1 GCA_014379815.1 Bryobacteraceae bacterium
ACCAAGGCCTATTGCCGCGAACTGAACTCCAGCGTTGCCAGTCGCTGAACCCCTCGACTCGACCTTAGTCTGAGTCTTATACGCCGCACCGATTCGAAACCGGCTCGTCGGTTGCACAATTACGCCGATCGAGGCCGCAATACCTGTTCCCGAGGTTTGCAGATCCAGTTCTGTCTTTAGTCCAGCGAGAGCTGGATGTTCCTGAAAGACATAAGCTGTCTGCAACCGGTTCGTGTTCAGAACAGTACCAAGTGTTGCTCCGACCTGGACCTTCCGGCCAAGATAAATCCCGAGGCCACCCGCAAAACGAAATGCAGTGATCGAAGACTGTTGCTGCAGCCGGCCGTAACTGACATTGCCCACACCTCCGGGAGTATCGGTGTAATCCCACTTGGCTGAACTAAGCAGCTCTGGCAGTACCGCAACCGCGACCGAGTACCGGCTACGACCTATAGGTCTTCCCCACGCCCCGTACGGGACGAGTCCGGATGCGCTCAGGCGACCGTCTGAGTTGGTGCGATTCACGAAAGTACCGGCCGCGAAGTGGGCGCCTAAACTCAGTTCCACGGCTGGACCATTCAAGAGAGCGAGACCGGCAGGATTGATCGCCATCGCATCGAGAGCGCTTCGGCTACCTGGGAGATAAGCACCTCCTGTCGCGACCGATCGGGCGCCAGAGCCGCTATGGAGAAATCCATCGGCACGGGCCTCCCCAACGACCGCGACCATGACGACTGATAAAGCGAATATTCGAACGGGCGACATCATGCGGTCATCCCCACGCGGTCCGCGCCCACGGTCTGTTCGTCAGCTACGGTCTCAGTTCGGACGCTGAGTGCCAGTTTGAGGAGGTCCCGGGTAATAGCGGATGCGGAGTCGGTCGAACACTTGAGTGCTTCGAAGCATTGGGCGTCAAGCGCCTTAGGCGCATCCTTCGCGATAATCTCGAACACTGTTTCCAGGGGCAGTGCGTCGCGATAAGGACGTTTCGCAGCCAACGCGTCATAGATATCGGCAACTACCAGGATCCGTGCGGACAGCGGCATCTGGTCCCCATCCTGGCCTCGGAAGTATCCTGAGCCGTCCAGCTTCTCGTGATGAGAGGCTGCGATCTCGCTGATCTCTGTAAAGCCCGGAACTTTCTTCAGAATTTCAAACGAGTAGTACGGATGCTTTTTGACAACCTGCCATTCGTCATTCGTAAGCTTCCCAGGCTTGTCAAGAATCGAGTTGGGAACACTCAGTTTTCCAATGTCGTGCAGCAATGCGGCGCGACGAATTGTGGTTACTTCCTGCTCACTAAGCTCCAGAGTTCGCGCGATAGCGACTGCGGCGCCGGCAACTCCTGTCGAGTGGCGAAATGTGAACGGCGACTTCGCATCAATCACGTCGGCAAAAGCAAGACAGATGGAATCCAGCGTGTCAGGATCGGCAACAAGGTGCTGTTCGGTAGGCTCCATTCCAGCAATGCGATCTGAGGAGTGATCGACATCATCCCAAACCTTACCCCGTTTGGAGATTGATTCAAAAGCAGCTACCAGTGAGGGATCGAACCAGCGACCGCTTCTCACCCTGGCCATCTCAAGTGCGGCAACCGGGCCGAATGTGCTGTAAAACACTTCCAGATTCTGCGAAAGGTTCATCACGCGGGAAAGCACGGGAATCTCTTCCCTGCACAATCCGGTTGGCTGGCCCGCTCCGCTCCATAGCTCATCCAGACTGTGAATCGCGGAGGCGCTGTTTTCTGACAATCCGATTCGACGCGCGATAAACGAGCCTCTCTCGCATCGCATCGTCACCAGTTCTTTGGCGGTTCGTTTCTGATTCTGCGCAACGTCAACGATAGCCCGCACTCGTTCCAAAAAGGGAGCGCCCGTCTGGACATGGGAAATTGCATAAGACAGCGACTCCCAGTTCAGCCGTGTCCAGTCCGTAACTTTAACGTCCCGCTTGGCCTTGATGTCGTCCGTTCCAAGAATCTGATACATGCGGGAAGAGTTGGTGCTGCAACCTGCATCCTTCATCAACGACGCGTAGTACAGATCTCCCAGTTCTTCCGGCGTCAACCTGATCTCTTCCCCGATGTGCATAGCAATAATGCAGGCACGAACGGAATGCCCCATGGCCTGTCCTTCTGTAAGGTCCAGTGCAAAGGAGAGGGATGAAATGACTTCAGCTAGCCGGATGGTAGGTGCTGCAGAATCGTTGCTGGAGCGATTCTGACTTTCACGTTCGGAACGAATCATCAACCAGGAACCTCATTAGGCTTATCGGTACCTGGACGTAAAACCAATAGTTTCTTTGTGCCAATTAGAGAAGGTTTTATCCTGCTTCGTCCCACTTTCGGCCGTACCACCAGAGTGTGACCGCGTAGAGAACGAGAATTGGTAGCAGAATCCACGCCCCAAACCGGATCACAACGGCACTCGTGGCAATCCCTGCAACAATTTGGAGTATCCCGGTTGGACCGAGGCGCCCGGTTGCGAAATTCCAGCGCCTTTGCTCGACTGGTGCTCGCCCTGCCTGCGAATGACCGATCGCAGCGACGCTAATTGCGGCACCTACGGTAGGCGCCAATGGAAACGGGGCAATTAGGACAGCCGCTACGCTCAGCCAGGCAGCATCGCGGGCGAGCAGGATCTGTACCCCGGTGACCGGCAACAAACGCAAACGGGTTTGCAAGTTCAGTGCGTCGAAGCTCCCATTGCATTGGGCAGTCGTGCCAAGCAGCGCCACAACCAGCTGGCCGATGACGAGTGCTGCTGCCGGGTCGAGGTCGTGGATCAACACGCGCGCCAGCACGCCACCTGCCGCCAGCGTTGCGGCGAACCAGAAGTCGAGTTGTTGTAGAAGTTCGCGTACGTGGTTCTGGATGAGGCTGCCGAAGGCTCCTGGGAAGCGTGGAATGCGCGGGCCTGATCTTTTCGTATTTGCGTGTCTGACGAGAAAAGCAATTATCGGGGCAATGATGGCCGCGAGTAAGACTCCAAGTCCCACGGCGGGGTGCCGGCTGAGCAGCGAGAAAAGAATTGCCAGAAGCAGCAAAGGGTTGAGGAGCAGATTACAGCCGTAAATCACCCCTCGCTCCCACGACTTGAGTGGCCAAAGCTGCATGCGCTCGGCAGGAATGCGGCGATACAAATCGCCCGTGATCGGGATAGCGAACAGAATGCCAATGACGAGATAGAAGATCGCAGTGCTGCTCGGCCGATCAAGAGGTTCCTCTGCCATGAGGAGAACGACAATCGCGAACAGATTATTGCCTGTCAGGGAACCGACGCTGCGAAAACTTCTCGCGGCGCTTCTGGCGAGCGCAACTACAACGGCCGCGAGTGGAGCCATTCCAGGTCTATAACGGCCGGAGCTTCAACGAGTTCAAAGTAGAGCTGCTCGGCAGTTCGAGTCAAATGCGAAGCAGGTGAATCATGGACTACTTCCCCGGCACGAATCAAAATCAGATGAGTCGCGAGCCGGTCTACCAGTGGGAGGATATGCGACGTGAAGAGGACCGTTATCCCTCGCTCGCTAATAGTTTTCAGCAAGACCCGGATAGACTCGGACGAAGCGGGGTCGATACCCTCGAAGGGTTCGTCCAGGATGAGAACAGAAGGATTGTGCAGAAGTGCCATCGCGAGTGCAGTCTTTTTCCGCATTCCATGGGAACCCTCCCTCGCCAGAGTTTTGCCTTTATCCGCCAGGTCGAGCAGTTGCAGGATCTGGCCGCTCCGAACGCGCGTCTCAGCATCGTCTATTCCGTAGATCGGACCTGTAAGCTGGAGGTGTTCCTCGATGGTGAGTTCGGGAGGAAGCGCAAGGTTTTCCGGGACTACGCCTATCAGCCGCCGGAGCTGCAGAGAACGCGCACTGACATTCCAGCCGGCAATCGTAGCTGTCCCTGCGTCGGGCCGCAGCAAGCCCGTCAACAAGCGGATGAGGGTAGACTTCCCTGCTCCATTCGGACCGAGAACTGCGCAGATCTCACCTCTGCCCACTGAGAAGCTGACGTCATTGACCGCCTGATGTGAACCAAAATGCTTTGTCAGTTTTTCGCAATGAATCACGCTTCCAGCTACGCCTCTTTCCGATCCCATCTCCGCTGTTACAGTAGCGGATTTCGCTCCGTCTGTCGCTCACGAAAATACAAAGCCAGAGGCAGCCCCGCCGACACACCGACCAAGAAAGTTGCCATCAGGCAAACAAGTCCCCCACCTATTCCTAATCGAAGTGGGCCTCGGGACAATGAGACTAGAAGCGTAGTTGCTGAGAGAACTACATCGAGGCCAAAGAACGCGCTGACGCGGTTAACGAAGAGCTCATCGCGAAATCTGTGGACATCCCACCCGTTCTCAAGAACCCATGACGTGAACGGAATATAAGGAATGACCGTTCCGGCAAGGGCGAGTAACAAATACAGATGAGTTGTTCGCACCGGCTTAGGCTAGCAAACGCCTGGTCCGCCAGCACATGACGCGCGAGGGCTTGAAGACTTTGCTTTAACGAGCCGTCGGGGCAGACCGCTTCGCGGTGGAGCGCCGTGGTTTTGAGGCACTTTTGGCTGATGCCCTCTTGGCCCCGCTTTTTGCACTGACAGACTTCTTAGCTGTCGCGCGTTTTCTGGCGGGAGTCGGCTTCCTGGCGGTTGCCTTTTTGGGCGCTGCCGCAGCGCTTTTCTTTGCACCCGGCTTAGACAAGTGTTGGGCACCGCTCCGGCTTGCGCCCTTGTGTTCCTTTTGCCACTCTTCTAACTGCTTCTTCCGTGTACCCTGAAATTCTTTCTCCGACGAAGAGGATTTCGAGGCCGCCTTCTTCCGACAGCTACCTTGCTCTTTCGGCTCTTTGCCAGCGACGGGCTCGTAGCCCGGCCAGCAACGACTCTCTTTCTTTGCCA
>JACMLA010000187.1 GCA_014379815.1 Bryobacteraceae bacterium
ACTTCGTTCACCTGAGCGGCGAGTCGCGCGATTTCCTCGATCGCGTCGTCGGTGAATGTCAGCTTCAGGCCTTCGGTTTCGAGCAGGGCGATGTACTGCCGAATCAGCGCGTTTTTAGGCTCGCGCAGGATGCGGATGAAGTCGTCGGTGCTGAGAGACTTCAGTTCCACTCGAATGGGGAACCGACCCTGCAGTTCCGGAATCAGATCACTGGGCTTGGAGACGTGAAATGCTCCTGCCGCGATGAAGAGGATGTGGTCGGTACGCACAAAACCGTGACGGGTATTCACCGTCGTGCCCTCTACAATCGGCAGGATGTCGCGCTGCACACCTTCCCGGCTGACATCGGGTCCATGTCCCGACTCGCGGCCCGCGATCTTATCGATCTCATCGAGGAAGATAATGCCGCTGCGTTCGACGCGCTCCAGGGCGGTGCGGGTCACCTGCTCCATATCGATCAGCTTCTGCTCTTCTTCCTGAACCAGATAATCAAGACCTTCTGCCACCCGCATACTGCGTTTCCGCGTGCGGCTTCCAAAGAGTCCAGGCAGGACATCTTTCAGATTGATGTCCATCTCTTCAAAGCTGTTAGAGCTGAACTCAAAAACAGGAGTGCGCTCGCGAACTTCGATCTCGACCATCTTCTCGTCGAGTTTCCCGGCACGCAGCTTTTCCCGCAGTTTGTCGCGGGCCTTGTCGTAAGCTTCCCGGTCCTGACCTTCCGCCGGACCCTGAATCAGCAGGTCCAGGATGCGTTCCTCAGCTGCTCGTTCTGCCCGCTCGGCAACCTCTTCGAGCCTCTCCTCCCGCACCATGTCGATGGAGATATCCACGAGGTCGCGGATCATTGCTTCGACGTCACGACCGACGTAGCCAACCTCTGTAAACTTGCTGGCTTCGACTTTTAGAAAGGGTGAACTGGCGAGCTTCGCAAGCCGCCGCGCGATTTCCGTTTTGCCGACACCGGTTGGCCCGATCATCAGGATATTCTTCGGCATCACGTCATCGGCCAGCTCAGGTTCCAGCTTCTGACGACGTACCCGGTTGCGCAGCGCGATGGCAACCGCGCGTTTGGCGTCTGCCTGACCGATAACGTATTTGTCCAGCTCTGCAACGATCTCGCGGGGAGTCAATTCGTCAAGCAGAGGCCCATCGCCGCTAGCGTGCGTTGGCAGGTAGATCACCATAGCTACGCAAGCTCCTCATAGACGATGTTCTCGTTGGTGTAGATGCACGTGCGACCAGCGATCAGCATGGACTTGTCCACGATCTCGCGGGCGCTCAGCTTGGTATTTTCCGCCAATGCGATCGCAGCGGATTTCGCAAACGGTCCACCGGAACCTATAGCAGCAACAGGTTCGTCAGGCTCAATAACATCGCCAGTGCCGCTGATGATGTAGGTGTGTTCGTTGTCAGCGACGAGCAACAGGGCGTCCAGGTGCCGCAAGACCTTATCTGTGCGCCAGTCCTTGGCCAGTTCTACGACCGATCGGGGAAGGTTCCCATTGTGCTGTTCGAGCTTAGCTTCGAAGCGGGCGAACAGCGAAAACGCGTCAGCGGTGGAACCGGCAAAGCCTGCAATTACACGATCTTTATACAACCGCCGGAGTTTTTTAGCTGAGGCCTTAAGCACCTCTGAGCCGAACGTGACCTGTCCGTCACCTGCCATCACGACTTTGCCGTTACGTCGGACACACAGTATAGTTGTCGAGCGAATGCGTCGCTGCCGCGGGGCAGCAACCGAGGTGGGATTGAGCATCAATTCTTCTAACTACCAGTGTAATCCCGTTTCTGCAAGTTCCGTCTGTGCACACACAAAGCGACTTCCGGCGTCTCGGCAACATCTTCTCTAACAGGGGGCAATCAGCAGGGGGTAACAGCGGCTCCTCATGCTAACCTGACCTATTGAAATCCATGAAAAATGTGGTAATTATTGGCTCCGGTTGTGCCGGAAACACCGCCGCAATCTACGCGGCCCGCGCAAATCTGAGCCCTCTGGTTGTAGCTGGTCACGAGCCAGGCGGTCAGTTGTCCATCACGAGTACTGTAGAAAACTATCCAGGTTTTCCACATGGAATCAATGGCCCTGACCTCGTCGAAAACATGAAGCAGCAGGCAGAACACTTCGGGGCAGAGTACCGCCACGGTTCTGTACTGGAGGCGGACCTTTCCAAACGTCCATTCCGTTTGAATGTCGATGGCGAATGGGTGGAAACGCGAACGCTGATCGTGGCAACCGGAGCTTCGGCCCGCTGGCTCAATTTGCCGAACGAACAAAAGCTGATCGGCAAGGGAGTCAGTTCCTGCGCGACGTGTGATGGGTTTTTCTATCGTGACAAAGAAGTTATGGTGATCGGCGGTGGCGATACCGCGATGGAAGAAGCCAACTTTTTGACTCGCTTCGGCCGCCGCGTGACTCTGGTGCACCGGCGTGACACCTTCCGGGCTTCGAAGATCATGGTCGACCGCACCAGTGCGAATCCCAAGATCGAAGTGATTACCAACGTGGTCATCGAAGACGTTCATGACGTCGCACAAGGTGTTGTGACTGGCGTGACCTTGAAGAATCTAAAGACCGGTGAGATGTGGCGACGCGAAGTGGACGGACTGTTTGTTGCGATAGGCCACATCCCAAATACGAAACCCTTTATCGGCCAGCTCGATCTGGACGACGAAGGCTACATCATCGCGCATACGGGCGCACGGACCAATATTGTGGGTGTCTTTCACGCTGGCGACGTGCAGGACCGGGTCTACCGGCAGGCCATTACCGCAGCCGGCGCCGGCTGCATGGCCGCTCTGGAAGTGGAGCGCTTCCTCGAAGCCGAGGGTCACTGATCGTTGCCTCTTACTCCGGGCTCACTACAGAAAAGTGTGCCCGCCGGGAAGTTTGTCGTGAATCAGATCGCAATTCTACAAGCTCCTTCAATCCTTGGATTGCGGCCCTCTGGAGTGGAAACTCTGCCAGAAGCGCTTCTCAGGAACAACCTGGTGGAACGATTGCGGGCTCGTTTGGCAGGCGGAATCGTACCCCGGCACTCTTATAACTTTCAGCGCGATGCTGAGTCCGGCATGTTGAACGTCCCCGGTCTCGTTGCGTACTCACCGCGTCTCGCACAAGCCGTTCACGAAGTCCTTGAGTGTGGTGACTGGCCGCTGGTTTTGGGTGGTGACTGTTCCATTTTGCTGGGAACCATGCTTGCCTTACGTCAGCGCGGCAGATACGGACTTCTGTTTCTGGATGGACATGCTGACTACTATCAGGCTGAAGCTAATCCTAACGGCGAAGCGGCCTCGATGGAACTAGCTCTTGTTACAGGCCGTGGCCCGGCGTCACTGACTAACCTCGGAGGATTCAGCTCTCTCGTACGGGATGAGGATGTGGTCACGCTGGGCATTCGCGATCACGAGGAACAGAAGGCATACGGAAGTCAGCCCCTGCCGAAGTCCATGCTTGCGCTGGACCTTAGTCGCATCAGGAAAGAAGGGCTAAAAAGCTCGGCGGAACTGGCCATAGGCCGGCTCACCAGACCTGAGTTGGAAGGTTTCTGGATCCATCTGGATGCCGACGTTCTGGACGACGCTGCGATGCCAGCGGTAGACTATCGGCTTCCTGGCGGGCTGAGCGTCCTGGAACTGGTCGAGGTTCTTCAACTGGCAGTCGGAACCGGGAAAGCTGTCGGGCTTGAAGTAACCATCTTTAATCCCAGACTGGATGAGACGGGGGCTTTAGGAGCCCGCTTTGCTGACGCAATTGTGGACGGCGTCACTGGCACGAAAGCGGATCGACAACTCCCCCGCTAAACTAGCGAT
>JACMLA010000188.1 GCA_014379815.1 Bryobacteraceae bacterium
GCACAGTCGCAGGTCTGAAGAATCATACAGAACTTCGCGCGGTCACAGGAGAGATCCGTTGCATTGACGATAGCTGCGCCCCTATTCGGAATGAGAAGGGCGAGGTTACCGGAGCGGTGCTGGTATTCCGGGACATCACCCTCCGCCGCCAAGCTGAGCAAAAGCTGCGGTTGACGGAGCAAAGACTAAGCCAGCTAATGAACGCCCAGGTAGTTGGCGTGATGTTCGGCACCGTTGATGGCCGGGTGGTCGATGCTAATGATGAGTTTCTTCGGATGCTGGGCCGGAAGCGAGCGGAGTTGCAATCCGGCACCCTGAACTGGCTCACATTAACTCCACCCGAGCATGTCGACGCCACACAAACCGGGCTGGAACAGGCAAAGCAGACAGGCACTTGTCAGGCCTTTGAAAAAGAGTACTTTCGGCCGGACGGAACCCGCGTTCCTGTCCTTATCGGATATGTTTTGCTGGAGCCGGAACGCGAGCGCTCGGTCGCATTTGTTGTCGACCTGACATTACAGAAACGTTCTGAATTGCGGCTTCGCCGACTAAATGAAGATTTGCAGCTCTTCACTTACGGTGCCAGCCATGACCTGAAAGAACCTCTGCGGATGGTGAGTAGTTTTACACAACTACTCGCGAGGAGGTATGCGGGACAAATCGATCAGCAGGCAACCGAATACGTAGGATTTATCACGGAAGGTGTAGACCGCATGCGCTCCGTTGTCGATGCCCTGATGGAGTACTCCAAGGCGAGCGATCCAGGCACTCCAACTCACTCAGCAAGTGATCCTCAGAATGCTCTCAACATGTGTCTGGTCAGTCTGCACAGCGCCATCGACGAGAGTTCGGCGGAGATCACGTGGGATCCTTTTGTTCGCGTGCTGATGAACGAAACACACCTTGCGCAGGTCTTTCAAAATCTGGTAGGGAATGCAATCAACTATCGCGGCGAGGCCCCTCCAAAGATTCACCTTTCGAGCTCGCTTATCGACGCGCACTGCGAGTTTCGCGTCCAGGACAACGGAGTCGGCGTGGCACCGAAGTTTCACGAGAGTATATTTCTGGCGTTCCACCGACTCCATGGCAGGGAACGACCAGGTACTGGTTTAGGCCTGGCTACAACTCGCAGACTTATTGAGTGGTATGGCGGGCGCATCTGGGTAGAATCAGAGGGCGAAGGCCGTGGCTCCACTTTCTGCTTCACCGTCCCTTGCGCCCAAATCAAATCAGCTTAGACTTTCTCTGGCACAACAAACGGAGCCCGGTAGTTCCGCCTCAGCATCGCGTTTGCCTCTGAATCTCCAACGATCTGTTCGGTAGCCGGATCGAACTTCAGCTCACGTTCGGCCCGATACGAGATGTTTCCCAAATGCGCCAGACCGCTCGCCAGATGGGCCGTTTCGACCGGAGCATTCTGGTCTTCGGTCTTTCGGCTGCGAACTGCTTTCAGCCAGTTTGCGAAGTGGTCGCCGCCCTTCTTGCGCGAAGGACCCTTCGAACGTCTTTGTCCGAGAAACGTTTCAAAGTGATCGTATCCTTTGACGACCATGTACCCCTCGGATCCGTAGAAGATGTTCCCAACACCGACGCCATCTTCGAGATTCGTACACCAGTGCCGAACCTCGAACTGGATCATTTTCTTCTGCTCCGGCCACGTATACAGGCTGGTCTGGACTTCCGGGGTCTCTTTGTCGTCATCGAAGGTAAACTTGCCGCCCATCGAAGCGATCCTTGAGGGAAAGCTGTCTACGCCAAGTCCCCACAGACACATATCGGTCTCGTGGATGCCCTGATTGCCAACGTCACCGTTACCGTAGCTCCAGTTCCAGTGCCAGTTGTAGTGGACATGCTTGCGCGAGAATGGCTGCATTTCCGCAGGCCCTGTCCACAAGTCGTAATTCAGAGTAGCCGGAGTAGCTTCTACACCCTTGTGCCCAATCGACGGGCGCCACCGGAATACCAGACCGCGGGCCATGTACACCGGACCAATCACTCCGCTGCGCAACAAGCCAACAGCTTCCTGCAGTGCCTCGGAACTGCGTAATTGCACGCCATGCTGCACAATGCGCTCGTACTTCTTCGCTGCTTCGACCAGTTTCCGGCCTTCCCATAAGCTGTGTGACGCTGGCTTCTCAACGTACACATCCTTGCCGGCCTGACACGCCCAGATAGCGGCGAGGGCATGCCAGTGATTAGGCGTAGCGATTGTAACCGCATCGATTTCTTTGTTGTCGAAAACTCTTCTGAGATCCTGAACCACCTCAGGCCGCTTCCCGTAGGCGCTTGCAAAGGAAGAAGCGCGGCTCTCCGCAACGTCGAGATCCGGATCGCAGATCATCGCCACTTCAGCATCGGGCTGGTTCATGATGCCGCGAATGTGATCGCGACCCCGGCCATGTACGCCGAGGACGGCAACGCGTATTCTTCCGTTTGCCGACATTGCCGGCCTGCTCGCAAGGTGCGACACGACGGCGGCTCCCGCACCCATCACGAAGGTTCTGCGACTACTCATCGCTACACATACCTCGATACACAATACATCAGCCGGTCAAACTAAGCAGTACCGGAAGTACTATAACGGGCAGAACTTCAGATAGAATTTTGCGAGAGCCATCCATGAACAAACTGAGCGCCACGATAGCGTTGATACTGATGCAGGCGGCTTCCCTGTACGCACAATCGAACCTCGGTGGTATCCGGGGGACGATCACAGATCCGGCTGGGGCGGCTATTCCGAATGCAGCCATCAGCATTGTTGACGAGGGCACCAACGCGCAGGTCACAGTCCGGTCCGCAACCGATGGCGTCTTCGCTGCACCGGCACTGCGACCCGTAACCTACACCCTTACAGTCGAGGCATCCGGCTTCCAGAAGTCGATACTTCGCGGTCTGAAAGTAGATACGGCCAAGCTTCAGTCGGTGGACATCGTCCTGCGGGTTGGCGAAGTCTCGACAAGCGTGGATGTCACCGCAGAAACTCCCCTTTTGCAGACCTACACAGGTGCTGTCACAAACACCATCGACCAGAAGACAATCACGGAAACACCACTCAACGGGCGCAACACAATTGAACTCGCGCTGCTGCTACCTGGAGCTGCTGGAAATGCAGGTTCCGAAATCTCCGAGACATTCACCAATGACCCCACCCCGGGTCGTGAGCTGTCCATTAACGGAGGCCGCGCAGGCTCGACACAGTTTCTGGCCGATGGTGCCAACGTGACATCCGTGGCGCTGTCCCGGATGAGCATTTCCTTCTCACCGGATACGATCCAGGAGTTCTCGGTGCAGCAGGCGAACTACTCCGCCCAGTTTGCGCAAGCCGGTGCCATCGTGCAGCAGACGACCAAGTCGGGCACAAACGAGTATCGTGGAACAGCCTACTGGTACCACCGTCAGAAGGCGTTCTCGGCAACTCCTTTTGCCGCCGAGCGTGTTGCCGCGCTCAACTATGACGCGCGCCCACCCCTTCGCAGACAACAACTGGGCATCACTCTGGGCGGACCCGTTGAGATTCCTAAGCTCTACAGCGGCAAGAACAGAACATTCTTCTTTGCCTCGTATGAACCAACACGCCAGCTTAGTTCCCAGCCAACGGCAACCTTCCTGCGAATGCCGACGGCGGACGAACTCGGGGGCGATTTCTCGAAGAGCCTCGTCTATTTCCGAGACAACCGCGGGGTGGTTACTACCCAGCCGACTGCACTGCTCTATCGCCAGTTCAATCGAGCCGCCGATGGCACGCTCTCACTGATTCAGAATCCCAACTTCAATCCGGCCGCACCCGCGGGGGTTAGCAACTCGCGCTTTCTTTATGGAGGTACCAGCCAGCCTGGTTTTGAGCTGTTCAATCCCAACGATCCGGACCCCGCACGCCGCGGCCGAGTCCTGGTAGATGGGCGAGGGCAGTCCTTCATCAACCCGGTTGCGGCCCGTATTGCACGGGACTTCTTCCCTGCTCCTAATTTGACGAACCCAGCCGATGTCATCAACCAGTTAGGAGCCAACTATGCTTACTTCCGGCGGACTCAGTACAACGACGATCGCTATACATTCCGCCTTGACCACCGACTGAACGATCACCAC
>JACMLA010000189.1 GCA_014379815.1 Bryobacteraceae bacterium
CCTCTTCGCGATACATCAGTTGCTTGGTTTCGAGGAACGTCCTCGAGGCTCCGCCTTCGATCATGTAACTGGCAAGAGTGAACGGCGCGCCTACAAACCCGATCACGGGAACCCGGCCGGCTAGAGCTCGCGTGACCTGCTGTATCGATTCGCCGACATAGCCAAGGTCATCGGTGTTCGAGATAGACAACGAGTCAATGTCCTGAGAAGTCCGGATCGGATTGTCGATGACGGGGCCTTCTCCTGCGAGAAACTGCAACCGCAGTCCCATCGGTTCCACGGGCAGCAGCAGGTCCGCGAAGATGATCGCAGCATCGACGTCGAGAATCTCTATCGGCTGAAGCGTAACCGCCGCTGCGAGATCCGGCCGCTTACAGATTTCGAGGATGCCATGACGGGAACGAATATCCCGGTACGGCTTCAGGTACCGTCCAGCCTGCCGCATGAACCACACCGGACGAACGTCTGTCGGCCGACGGCGGCAAGCATCGAGAAAACGGCTGTTCATTGGAGCCACGCGCATGAGGGTTCCGATCTGTTATCGCCTGATTTGTCCTCGCAGAGATACACGCGGGAGTTAGAGAGTTTATGCCGGGACGCCCACTGGCGTCCATTAATGTAATAAGGTTTAGCCCAGACTTCACTGTCGATACAGCGGGGCGAGATCACAGACACCGAATACATGCCCTGCGCCGGGTAGCCTGTTCTTGGGTCCATGATGTGGCTCCAGACTTTGCCTTCGGCGCGGAAGAATTTCTCATAATTCCCGGAAGTGGACATGGACTGGTCTTTTAAGAAAATGTCCTGCACGACCTTTCCGGCATCTTTAGGATGTCGGATCGACACGTGCCAGCCCCGGGCCTCGCCGGGTGGAACACCGATGGCATAAATGCTGCTGCTGCCCGCCGTGATCAAGCCGCTCTGGATACCATTAGCTTTCAAAATCTCTGCCATCCGGTCGACCGCATACCCTTTACCCACACCACCAGGGTCCAGTTCCACGCCCGAACGTCGAAAATAGATAGTCTGATTACGGCTGTCGAGAGCGACATTCGCAAAGCCGGTAGAATTCAGACCGGTCCGGATCTCTGCACGATGCGGAAAGCGTCCTGTACCCTTATAAAATCCCCAGACCTTCATCAAAGGACCCACGCTAATGTCAAAAGCACGGTCTGAAGTGCGGGTGTAGCGTTGGCATTGTGTGAGCAATTCAAACAATTCTTTGGAAACCCGGAACGGACGCTCAGCGGCCGCGCGATTCATCTGGCTCCACTCACTTTGTGGGCGATAGTTGGACAACAGTTCTTCCACCCGGCGGGCTTCCTCCAGCGCAGCCGATACAGCGGACTGGAGTCGGAACCGATCCTCGCCATAGGCGACGACGGTGATCCCGGTTCCCATGGAATCGAGGGTCTCTTCAAAGCGGATTAGCTGCGAAGGACCAGCTCCAGCACCCGGATCGGCCGGGACTGCGAGAACCGCAAGCAACAAAAGTATCACAAAGCGTTTCACGGAAGCAGCTAAAATTTACGGCTTGGCCTGCGTGTCTTCGGTACGTGGACGGCCCCGTCGAACGCGCCGGAGCAGGTGCTGTACCCTCGGCCCGAGGGCTGCGCCAAGGGCTGCTTCAAAGTGCAACTCGGGCAAACGGAACATATCGACCCTCTGCGCCAGTTCTCGTCGCATGAATCCACGGGCATGGCTAAGAGCCTCCAGGGTAGCTTTTTGCGACGCTTCGTTCCCGGTGAGAATCAGTCTGGCCCGGGCCGAGCGGCCATCGGGAGAGACCAGGACTTCGGCAACTCCATTGCATTCGATGCGGGGGTCGGAGAGTTCCCACAGGATGAGCTCTTCCAGCTCTTCCCGCAGGGTCTCTGACACACGTTCTGACCTTCGCGGGTCCATATCTTCACTCTATCCATTCCACGGTGGTAGAAACCAGCATCCCGCCAAGAATTCCTTCCGCTTCCCGCTCGACCGCCTGCAGGATCACTTCAGCTCGGGTGTGGTCGCCCGAAACAGTCACGGCCGAAATCAGCGAACGCTGCCAGAAATCCTGATATCCGATTTCCGCAACCGCAACATTGAACCGGCTACGCAAACGGTCCTTCAAAGAAGCAACGACGTGTCGCTTCTCTTTCAAGGAATGGGCTTGCTCGATCTGTAACTCCATCGTGAGTACGCCGATGGAAGGCATCTCAGGTCGTGAGCGCGTTAATTGCGTCGGGGTGACTGGCTCATGTGCTCTTCAGCAACAGAAATCCAGTCACGAAGCTGAGCGTCGGTAAGTCCTGCAACCTTGCGCGCCGTACATTCCTCACCAATACCGGTACGCTCTGCTATGCGGTTGATGCGTACTTCAAGCTGCTGCAAACGGAACTCTAGCAAACCGTGCCGGCGCTGGAGCTCGCGAAAGCTACGCTGCAACTCATAAATGAACTGGTCCTTCTCGAAGTCGCTCATCTTTCTCACGCTCCTAAATCCGGAGCTACCCGCTCCATGCCGAAGCCTTCGATAATGTCACCTTGTTTGAGGTCCGAATACCCCACCAGAACGATACCGCACTCAAATCCGGCTTTGACTTCACTGACGTCGTTCTTGAACCGCCGCAGAGACTCGACCCGACCCGTATGCACCAGAACGTTCTCGCGCGTAACCCGTACCTGCGTGTTGCGATTGAAGAAACCTTCCGTGATGTAGCAGCCGGCGACCGCACCGACTCTGGAGATCTGGAAGACTTCGCGAACATCTGCCCGACCCCAGAACACTTCCTTGAAAACCGGATCGAGCATACCGGTCATTGCTTTCCGGATCTCGTCCGTCAGCTCGTAAATGATCGTGTGCAGCCGGATATCGATCTTCTCTTTGTCAGCCAGAGCCTGCGCCGTTCGTTCCGGCTTCACATTGAAACCGATCACAATCGCGCTGGAAGCTGTAGCCAGAAGCACGTCAGACTCGGTAATCGCGCCTACGTTTTTCGATATCACGCGGATACGGACTTTGTCTGTCGAAAGCTTCTGCAGCATCTCGCTGAGGACCTCGGCAGTACCACCCACGTCGGTCTTCACGATGAGATTGAGATCCTTAATCTCTCCCTCTTTGGATTGCTCGTTGAACTGTTCGAGCGTGACCCGCGAGCCGCGCGACATCTGTGCTTCCCGGGCCTTCGATTCGCGATAAAGGACGATCTGTTTTGCTTTCGTCGTATCGCTGACGACCTGGAAGGAATCGCCAACGTCGGGGAGAGCCTCGAGGCCAATTACCTCGACAGGCGTTGCCGCACCGGCTTCCCGAACCTGGGCTCCCAGATGATCGTACATCGCGCGAACTTTACCGAAGACCTGCCCGCAGATGAAGAAATCGCCGACGCGAAGAGTACCGTTCTGGACCAGAACCGTAGCGACCGGACCGCGACCACGATCCAGCTGTGCCTCGAGTACCGTTCCCACGCCAGGGCGGGTCGGATTGGCCTTCAAAGACTGCATCTCAGCCTGCAGAAGAACCATTTCCAGCAATAGATCGATATTCTGATGGGTCTTGGCCGACACCGGGACCATGGTGACGTCACCGCCCCAGTCTTCGGCGAGTACGTTGCGGTCAGCAAGCTGCTGCTTGATCCGCTCCGGATTCGCATCGGGCTTATCCATCTTGTTCATGGCAACAATCATCGGAACTTTTGCTGCACGTGCATGATCGATTGCTTCTACCGTCTGCGGCATGACGCCATCGTCGGCGCTAACCACAAGGATGACGAGATCGGTGACCCTCGCGCCGCGAGCACGCATCCGGGTAAATGCCTCGTGGCCCGGGGTGTCGATGAACACAATACGATGTCCGTTGGTCTGGACCACCGAAGCGCCGATGTGCTGTGTGATACCTCCCGCTTCACGAGACGCAACGCTGGTCGAACGAATCGCATCCAGCAGCGAAGTCTTTCCATGGTCGACATGTCCCATCACGGTGACGACAGGAGCCCTGACCTGGACGTCGTCGACGTTTTCGGCCAGTTCAACTTCCCACGTAGCTTCTTCTTCGAAGCTCAGGGTGCTGGTTGTTGCTCCAAACTCGCGTGACAGTTCCTCGGCGAGCTTCAGATCGAGCGTCTGA
>JACMLA010000020.1 GCA_014379815.1 Bryobacteraceae bacterium
AATCCGTACACCGATGAACGGCATCATCGGCATGACGGAACTGACGTTGCAGACCGAACTCAGCGACGTGCAGCGGGATTACCTCAGCACCGTCAGAAGCTCCGCGGATGCCCTCCTCGACCTGATCAACGAGATCCTTGACTTCTCCAAGATCGAAGCGGGCAAGCTGGAACTCGAAGAAGTCGAGACGGAACTTCATGCCCTGCTCACAGACCCAGTCCGGCTGATGGCGGTTGCCTGCGAGAAGAAAGGACTGGAACTGATCTGCCGTTTGGAATCCGGTGTTCCGCAGTACGTGCGCTGTGACCCCACACGGATTCGGCAAGTACTCATGAATTTAATGAGCAACGCCGTCAAGTTCACAGACAAAGGAGAAATTCTGGTTCAGGTAGAACGGCTTGACACCCAGGACGAAACTTCCTTGATGCTGCAGTTCCGTGTTGTAGACAGCGGCATTGGCATTCCTCCTGATCGTCAGCCGAAGATCTTCGAAGCATTCGTCCAGGCCGACGGCTCTACTACGCGGAAATACGGGGGCACTGGACTTGGCCTGGCTATCTGCCAGCGCCTTACCCAGGCAATGGGGGGCAAGATTCAGGTGACCAGCGAAATCGGCAAAGGCAGTACTTTTAGCTTCAGCATCCGGGTAACAGAATGCCAGCCCACCGAGGCTCTACCTGCCATTGATGCCGCCTGGCTGCGTGACCTCAAGGTTCTGGTCGTAGACGATAACCGGACCAATCGCCAACTGCTGGAGCAGTTGCTGCTCAGATGGGGCGCGGTGCCTTATCTGGCGGAAAACGCCCGCAATGGACTGGAACTTCTTCGTGAAACCGGAGCGGTTTTCCCGTTTGGCCTCGTAATCAGCGATGTCCACATGCCGGAGATGGACGGCTTCGAAATGGTCAGCCAGATTCGGCGTGAAGGCCTGGCGCCCGAAGCGGTTGTCATGATGTTGAGCTCAGTCGACAGACTCGAACAAACAGCGCAGTGCCTTCAACTGGGAATTGCCGGTTACCTCGCAAAGCCAGTCTTGGCTGATGGGCTCTTGCGAGCATTGAGCCAGGCCCTGCTGAAGCAACCGGTCAAAGTAGTGAGTCGCAGTGAACCGCTACGTCCAGCGCCGGAGTCGCTCACCCGGTCTCTTAGAATTCTGGTTGCCGAAGACAACGGGGTCAATCAGAAGCTCGCGCGAAGCATTCTCGAGAAAGCTTTTCATCGGGTCGAACTGGTAACGAACGGTGAGCAAGCCGTGGCGGCCACCGCGCAGCGCACGTTTGATCTGATCCTGATGGATCTTCAGATGCCAGTTATGGATGGGCTCGAAGCCACCAGGCTAATTCGCGAACAGGAGCTCACCAGAGGTATCGGCTCGAAGGTTCCGATCATCGCGCTGACTGCGAACGCGATGCGGAGCGACCGTGAGAAGTGCGCGGTGGCGGGCATGGACGGGTACCTCTCAAAACCCTTCCGCAGCCACGAACTCCTGGAACTGGTTGAGAGACTTGGCAGATAGACGTGTCCTTTATAGCCACCAGAAGCACCGAAGCAAAGTGAGGCAAAGCAAAGCAAGTAAGGCAAAGCAAAGCAAGTAAGGCAAAGCAAAGTGAGGCAAAGCGAGGTGGGGCGGGCGTCCACGCCTGCAGCGGGTCTCCAGACCCGCAGTAGCCTGCTAGCTCTTCAGCAACTGCCGGGCAATCACCATCCTCTGGATCTCACTGGTGCCTTCCCCAATGGTCAGCAATTTGACGTCGCGATAAAACTTCTCCACCGGATAGTCCTTGATGAAGCCGTACCCTCCGTGGACCTGCAGCGCTTCGTCGCAAACCCGGACCGCAATCTCAGAGGAGAACAGCTTTGCCATGGCAGACTCCTTCGTCACCCTCTGATTCTGATCCTTCAGCCAGGCAGCCTTTAGCGTCAGCGTCCGCGCTGCTTCAATCTGTGTCGCCATGTCGGCGAGCTTGAACTGGATCGCCTGGAATTCTGAAATAGGTCGCCCAAACTGCTTCCTGACCTTTGCGTAGCGAAGTGCATTTTCAAACGCACCCTGCGCTGTACCAACTGACAGTGCGGCAATCGAAATACGCCCGCCGTCAAGGATCCGCAAACTGTCAATAAAGCCCTCTCCCGGTTTCCCAAGTAGTTGCGACTCAGGCAGGCGGCAATCGTGGAACAGAACTTCGCCGGTGGCGCTCGCCCGCATGCCGAGCTTGTTTTCTTTCTTGCCCACACGGAACCCAGGCACGTCTGGCTCAATGATAAAAGCGCTGATCCCGTGGTGCGCGGCGGTCCGGTCGGTCACTGCCATCGCTACGCATACCTGCGCATAATGAGCATTCGTCGTGAAGGTTTTTCCGCCATTCAGGATCCAGTAATCCCCGTCGCGTACAGCCTGCGAACGCGTCCCACCAGCGTCCGAGCCCGCTTCTGGTTCGGTCAGCGACCAGCAGCCGATCCACTCGCCCGTCGCCAGTTTTGGGATATACCTCTGCTTTTGCTCTTCGGATCCGGCAATGAAAATATGATTGGTGCAGAGCGAATTGTGCGCGGCAACAATCAGCGCAACTGAGGGATCGATGCGGGCGAGTTCCTCGATGATAATCGTGTACTCGATGTAACCCAGTCACGACCCACCAATATCTTCCTGGAAAATTGCTCCCAGATAGCCAAGTTCTCCACACGTCTTGATTACCGCAAGCGGAAACGTCTGGTTCTCGTCCCACTCCAGTACATGAGGGGCAATTTCTGATTCTGCAAACTGCCGCACTTGTTTGCGGAGTTGCACCTGTTCGTCGGTAAACGAAAAGTCCATTGTGCCTACAGTATGTCCTTACTCTAAATGACGTCGGCGAAGCTGCTGCGGAGCTTGTAGAAACAGGCGTGTCCCAACAAAAATACAATCGCAGCGATCAGCCACAGTTTCCAGATGACCTCAAAAGGTGGCGCGGCATTCTCGAGAAAGATCGACCTGTAGCAGCGGACGAGCATAAAAATAGGGTTGGAAGCGAGCACACCGATAGCCTCCGCGGGGATAGCCGATTCGGGGTAACAGATGGGAGTCAGGAAGAACCAGAGAGTGAGCAGGAATCCCATAATCTGACCCAGATCCCGTAAAAAAACACCCAGCGAGGATAAGAGCCACGCGGTTCCCAGAGTAAAGAGCACTTGCGGAATGACAACTACAGGAAGCCAGAGCGCCGTCGCCGGCAGCGAGCCTCGCACCGCAAGCAGGGCAATGAGAAAGATACCCAGAGCAAAACACTCCGAAACGAGTGCCGCAAACGTTTGGCTAGCCGGCAGAATCTCAACCGGAAAGACCAGTTTGCGGATGAAGTTACGGTGCTCCAGCATCACGTACGGGGATCGCCCGACAGCCTCGCTGAACGCAAGCCAGGGAAGCAATCCTGCCAACAGGTAAAGGACGAAGCCCGTCCGGCTGTTATCGGCGCCGAATCTGGACTGCAAAACAATTCCAAAGACAAAAAAATAGGTTGCCGTCAGCAACAGTGGGTTCAGAACCGTCCACAGAACGTCACCGAAGCTACCCCGGTAGCGCGCCATAATGTCCCGCCGCACCATCGACCGGATCAGGCTGCGGTTGTCCAGAAGCGTCCGGAATGGCAGCACAAAAGTCTTCCCAACAGCGCGGCCAAAGCTCCTCCAGCCAAGAGCGCGCATCGTCGTTTCCCGCGCCTCGAGCAGCGTCGCCCTGCCGCCTTCCACCATCACCTCGAACAGCAGGAAAGGTTTGCCCAGCGAGTAGAGCCAGCCCCGGTCTTTATCCAGCAGCGAGAGAAAAACGCGATAGCTTCCTCGTTCTGGCGGTAGTGCAATCTGCACGCGGTTCTCATCTCCCCGCGTGACCCGGTGCCACTCGCCTTCAAGAATGAATGTTCCGGTGATCGGGTCGAAGATCTGGTACCCCAGCAGTTCGCACTGGCTCACATCACTTACCTGAAAGCTCGTTTGAATCGTGCGTCCGGCTGGGTCGAGAGTGTATTGCAATCCGTGGAACATCGGGCGTTAACTGTACAGCCACCGGGGATAACGTTCGCGGACCGGCCCCTGCTTGACCCCCACAACATAAAGTCCGTCGCCCCGAAGCGAGCGTTCCAGTTTGTAGTTCTCCAGCAAATGCTGAACCCACACATGTTCCGGGTGAGGCGCGTCCTGAAACTCTCCCGTCTCCAGCAAGGTCACCTCGAAACCGGAACCGCGAAACAGAGCCACAAGCTCACGCGGAGCATACTCCCTTGCGTGCCGGGCGTCATCGTTCCCGCCACCTTGCGCCGGTCGCAGGTAAGCAGGAAAGAAACCCGGATGGTAGCCTTGCAAAATCGCGGAAACTGCCCGGAAAGAGCAGATATTCGGGGTCGTAACCACAAGGTGACCACCTGTTTTCAGGATCCGGTTCACCTCGCACATCATGTGCATCGGATCGGTTGGCAAGTGCTCCAGAAGTTCGCAGCACAAAACAGTGTCGAAATGTTCCGCTGCATAAGGGAACAAATCTTTCTCCGCATCGAACAGGTCCACGTCACAGCTGAAAACCTCGCCGCTTTCGGAGGCCACTTTCTTGTGCTCGGTGTGGCCCGCCGGGCCAAAGTAGCAGCCACGCACTTCGGTGTACTGCAGTTTGTCCTTCAGGGCGGGTGTGATCTGAAGGTAGGCGCCCATCTCCAGAACACGCTTGCCAGGCCCCCCAGGCGGGGTAACTTGCAACGTCTTCTGAAGCCGCGTCAGGTGATTCCGGATGTACTCCCGGGACTCAGCGGATTCTGCCCATCCCAGTACATACTCCGGTTCTATCGCTGCTACGGGAAGCGGTTCGGAAGCCTGCACGGGCGGCAGCGAGATCATCCCCGGTGCCCCGGGCTCGGGCGCAACGGACAACGTCGCCTCCGCGGCGATCGCTACTTCCTCAGCACCAGTCGGTACTGAGGATGGTGTCTCCAGAATGGACTCGAGAAACGTGACGTATCGCTTAGCGACCGAGTACCAGTCGCACTCCCGCTCCACCCAGGCCTTCGCGCGCTGCCCCAGCTGCTCCCGCAGTGCTGGTCGCGTAACCAGCAGATTCAGGTACTCGAACAAGATGTCTTCTTCTTCCGGGCCAACCGGGACTTTCAGGCAGATATCGTCCGGGTACTCCTGGAAGGATCCGACATCGGACACAACAACCGCACGCCCCAGCCCCAGCGACCGCAACAGCGTCCCGGAGCTCTCACCCACCGTAGGCCAGCGTAAGTTCAGAACAACATCGCAAGCCGCAATGTAGCCAACAAATTCCTCGATCGGTGTGAAGCCCAGAATCCGTGCACTCGTGCTGATTCCGAGGCTGGAGATCAACGACGCGAGCGGAAATTCCGGATGCGGTTCGCCAACCAGAATCATCTTCGCCTGAGGCTGTACCCGCAGCAGACGCCGGAACGCACGCAGCGATTCGGCAATCCTCTTGTATGGTTTTAGAAAACCAAAGATTCCGATCAGCGGCGTTTCAGGTCCAATCCCAAGTCGCTGACGGAAACCCAGGGCATCTGCATCGGGTATCCACGCCCCATGAGGGATCACCGCTGAGGGGCCTGCAAACCCGGATTTCCGCACGTCGCTTTGTACACAGCGGCTGTGTGCGATCACTCCAGTGGAGCTTTGTAACAAGCGGCGCATCATCGGTACGCCCTCGTAATCGGGGCCCACTTCCAGAGCCCTCGCACGAAGTCCGTAACTGAGTGCGGCTGGCCCTCCATCGAACTCCAGCTCTCTCAGGTACGCGTCCCATTCGCCGTGTCGGATCGTTATTTCCGCAATCAGATGGTGAAGATTTGCCTCGTGCATCACCACAACACCGGGGCACTCCAACGCGTGCTGATAGACAAACTCGTGATAGCCGTTGTTGCCAATCTGATAAAGCGCCACGTCAAAGTCTTTGGCCTGGAACTCTTCAGCCCGGCTAGAGAAGACTCTGACCTGCGCAAGTCCCGAAAGCGGTTCCAGCAAAGCAGCGGAATAGTCGGCGATGCCACTCCTCGAAGGCGGCATAGGTGAGAAGAAGGCAATCCGCATCTCGCTTTTCAGCGTTCGAACTCCACTGTGAACCGTCCCAAGGCAACAGGAATGCTGGCCTGGATAGGAGTTCTGGCCGCGTCACGAGCAAAATACAACTCCACTGTGAATTCCGAGGCAGGACCTTTGAGGAAAGCGGTCAGCTTGTCGGCTTCCACATACTCCGCACCAGACCGGATCCTTTGCGTTCCGGTATACTGCAGCCGGGTTTGATACGCAGCTCCGTAAAAAAGTGGCTGAGATTGCGGCACCCTGCCGGCAGCAAGTTCACGGCGCGCAAACCAGAGAAACGTCAACGCATCCTTCGCGCAGGCGTTAATCCTCGTTTCACTTTTGCCTCCTCCGTTTCCGGTGGTCCGCGTAGCCGTAAGGGTCGCCGGATCGAAGGTCGTCTTTTCCCCAATCTGTCGCTTGCCCCGTGTCGCTTCTTTCCGGAACTCCAGTGAGCACAAGTCTCCGGATGCCCTGGAGTTCGCCGACTCAGCAAGTCGGAATGCAGGAAAAGCCGCGTCGACCTTCATCGAAAACGACCATTCCGATCCTTCCTGCACAGCCGTAAATTCCCCTTCGCCAAGACTGAGACCGCTGGGCCAGTTGACATTGAAACGCAGGGTTTCCGTCTTGCCGGCCGCTGGCTTAGGACTTACCGGAGCCACGGGGGGCACGACCGGTTCAGCGGCCTTCTCTGTAGAACTTCCCTGAGACTGAGCCGTAGCCGGAGCAACTGCAGCTTGTGGTTTCGTCAGGCTCGGAGGCTTCGCCTTTGGCGCTGGCTTCTGAACTGGTCCGGCTGCGAACCCCAGCAACACTGCCAGCGTCGCAGAGCCGGTCACGCGAAAGATCATCGGCGGACCACTGCCGTGCTTCTGGTGGCCGTTAGTTGCTTCGCGCCGGCCACCTCGTAGTAGATCTGCAAAGTGCGCCGCGCCGTGTGTTCCCATGTGAACAACGACGCGCGCTGTTGTCCGAGTCGTTCCATGCGGGCGCGCAGTTCGTGATCCAGCAGAAGGTCCCGCAAAGCGCGCACGATTTCGCCAGGTGAGCCAGGATCGAAAAGCAGCGCTGCCGAGTCAGCGACTTCGGGTATGGAGGAAGTGCCCGAACATGCCACAGCCCTGCCGCAAGCCATAGCCTCGAGAATAGGAAGACCAAAGCCTTCGTAGAAAGATGGGAATACGAAGCAGTCAGAAGCGTTGTAAAGCCACACCAGGTCTTCATCGCTAACCCAGTTCGTGAAGTGGATGCGAGACGCCAGCGGGCTCTTCGCCGCGCGCTCATGCACATGCCTGGCAAACCAGGTATTCTTACCGACAATTACAAGACCGTGAGGAAGACCGGGGTTCTGATGGATCAGGGCTTCAAATGCATCGATCAAACCAATCTGGTTTTTTCGCGGCTGCAGGTCGCCGACGTTGACGATATAAGGCGTGTTGATCTGAAACGCTTCCCGGACTTTGCGTGCCGCCAGATCTCGCGAGACTGGCCGGAAGTTCGGAGATACCGCAATCGGGACAACCTCTACACGCGCAGGATCCAGAGGGTACGCTCGCAAAATTGCAGACCGTGAAAACTCACTTGGAGTTAGAACTCGCGCTGCATTTGCCATCGTTTGTTTCACTGTGATGCGTAATTGAACCGCTCTTTGCCAGGAAAAAAACTCAGGATGTTCCAGAAAACTAATGTCATGCACACTGACAATCACAGGAACGGGACATGCCAGGGGCGCGGTGTATTGCACGTGCAGAAGGTCGGGACGATCCTCACGGACCCGGCGTGACAGGTCAACGCCCAGCCGTAAAAATGAGTTTCCTGACACCTCGCGGCGCCGGAATCGCGTAGGTACACAATCAGCGGCACCGCCGATGTTTGCGGATAAATAGGCGATAAATTCGGAGTTCTGATCGAGCGACGCGAAACCCTGAAGCAGGTTGCGTACGTATACTTCGTTCCCGGTCAGGTGCCGCCCGATCGCGTGTGCGTCAACAGAAAAGCGCATGCACCGTTACCAGTATAAAGTGCGACTCAAAATCCAGCTCTTTCCAATATGTTCCAGGCGGTATTCCACGTGAGTTGTCGTTCGTAAAGACTCCGACCCGCTCTTCCGAGGTTATCGCGAAGAGCCTCGTCATGCAAAACCTGTACCACTGCACTCACAAACTCATCCGCATTATTAGCTAACACCAGATGTTCTCCCTCAGTCGCGTTTAGTCCTTCCGCACCTATAGAGGTAGACACGACCGGAAGTTGTGCCGCCCAGGCTTCCAGTATTTTTAGCCGTGTGCCACTCCCGGACAATAAGGGAACAATCGCGACCGTGGATTCCGCAAGCACATCCACAGCGGAACCCACCGGCCCGCTGGCACTGAAACGTGGATCGCTTCCCAGCAAAGACCGGATCGCATGCTCATTCCTGCCTACAAAGCGACAGGTAAGTTCAGGACAAAGCGCTTTCAGTGTGGGCCAGACTTCGTGAATAAACCAGCGTGCGCCGACTAAGTTCGGGTGATACTCGAAGTTACCCGAGAATACAAGTTCATTGCTGCGCCGGTGTACCGATGGCACATCTACATAGGGAATCGTATTCGGGTACACCAGCACCGTGCCCACGCCCGCTGGCAAATAGCCCGCGTCTGTCTCAGATGTGGTCAGTACCGTATCGAAGTCGGGCAGTAACTCGCGCTCCAGCTCACGGGAGCGTTCGGCCCACTTACTCAGGAACGTCGATGCGGGAAACCCTTCAGCACCCGCCGAGCGTTCAAGGAGAACCGACTCGACATTGTGAAGATTTAGCACCAGATGCCTCGCTCTCGAGCGCAGCAACGCACTGTAACCCGCACACCAGAAATGTTCGATCACCACCAGGTCGTAAGTCCGGCCCGCGGTAAGTTCCGCAATCTCGCGGTGGTGCTGACCGAAACGATCCGTCAGAGGTGGAACATCCCTGAGGTACCGAATCAGGTTACGCGCCAAACGCGAAGGGTGGTCTTTGCTGTGAGGCCTCAGGTGTAAGACATCGGTTTCCACATCCGGTGGAATCTGCGCAGTTACATCCGGCTTACCGGATTCCTGCCACGTTATGAGATGAACTTTGTACCGGCTCTGCAGATAGGTCAGAAGTGAGGCCGTGCGCAGTGCTCCGCCGCCTGCCACTGGCCAGGGCGGCTCAGGCGCGATGACGAGAGCTGTAGCGCTGGATGGCTTCAACATAGACCTCGTGCGTGAGTCTTGCGGTTCGCGACCACGAGAACTGGCTCGCCCGCAGCAGCCCCGCCTCACTTAAGCGAGCTTGCAAATGTGCGTCTTCAAAAACCTCGCACATAACATGCGCCATTGCGGCGGCGTCCTCAGCGGCTACATGCAGTGGGGCTCCTCCTCCTACTTCTATTAATGCGGGATCGCGCGAAGCAATTACCGGCGTACCGCACTGCATAGCTTCTACAACAGGCAGACCGAAACCCTCGTAAAGCGAAGGATAGACCAGAGCCGTCGCGCCGTTATAAAGCGCAGCCAGATGCGTCTCCGATACTTCTCCAGCTACATGCAAACCCGGTTCCGCCTCTATCTTCGGGGCGTCACTGCGATGTCTCCCTGCTAAAAACAGCTCGACCGCGGGATGCTTTCGGCGAACTTCCCTCCACGCTGCAATGAGAGTGGGAATATTCTTTCTTGGCTCGATCGTGCCAACAAATAAAAAGTAAGGAATATCCGGTTCCCGCAACACGCCGCGAGGCTGAAAGTGAGGGGCAGGCGCCTCGGGCACAACCACAACTTTGTCCGACGATATTCGAAACAATTCCAGAACTTCCCGTTTCACCGCTTCTGTGGGCGTCAGCAGCAATGTCACCAGTCCGAGCCGGATGAGTATGGGTGTGCGCCGCCTGACACGTGCTGCTCCGCTATGCCAGCCCCGGTTACTCCATGGCGATACGTCGTGCACCGTCATCACCGCCGGGCACACGGGCAGGTATGGAACAGCGAAGTCGGTTCCATGAAACACAGAGATACCGAGACGCCGTATCGTCCGCGGCAATCCCACAGTCCACCATCTGCGATCGAGAAACGTGCCCGGCCTGACAATCTGGTCGCTCAGCGGAACGAACTGGTCACCAGGGTATTCGGCCTTCAGGGCTCGCAGCAGTTCTTCTGTGTAGCGGCGGAGGCCTCCGGAAGTCAAGGTGAGCGGAGTGCCATCGAGGGCAGCAAACATCAGGGCTTGCGCGATGCTGCCAGATCGTCCTGAGATTTCTCAGGAGCGAGCAGTTCATCGCCCTTTTGTTTATCGACCTGATCGGAAAGGACGGTATCGGCAGCGTTGGCAAGCACCTCCGCAACCGGCTTTGGTTCGGGATCCGGACCGATTTCGGCATAACTGTAAAAATCCGAACTGCGGTAGATCTCACGGCCAAACTTGAGAAACACTGTCGCTATGGCAATTACCGGAACCGCGAGCAGCACTCCCAGCAGCCCAAAGATTCGGCCACCAATCAGCAGGCCAAGGAACACCGACATCGGATGCAGACTCAGGCGCCCCCCGAGAATGCGTGGAGTCAGAATGTAGCCTTCAATCAGCTGCACAAGGGTGAAAACCGCCAGAACTCCACCGACGCGCCAGATCTCACCAGTGTCCGCAAAGGCAAAACCACTCGCGAGAATCAGACCAGAAGCAGTGCCGACATAAGGAATCACGTTGAGGAAGCCAGATAGAGCAGCAAGCCCTGCCCATGCAGGGACCTGAAGCATCGCAAACCCGGTTCCATAAAGGACACCCATAATCAGCGCAATCATCAGCTGGCCGAGCACGTACGACTGCAGAATTCGCCCGACTTCGTCGAACAGCCGGCTGAATGGTTCCCGAAACCGGGGCGGAATCAGCTCTTCCGACGAAACCCGCCAGGTCTCGAAGTCCACCAGAATGTAGTAAACGAAAAAGGGAATGATCAGCAGGTCCAGCGCTCCTGCAGCAGTCGTAATGACCCCCGCAAGGCCCCCTGTAAGGAAAGCTTCCGCCGAGGAAGTCAGTAACACGGGACTCCGCAGAAATTCGTAAAGTTTCAGACCCGCCATCCGGTCGAGAATCGGAGACCATTCCCGCAGCTGAGCCCTCGTGGTGCGGGCATTCGATTCGTTCAGATTCCGCATCATGATGTCGCCCGCTTTCACCGACTGATTCCACAGATCAGGAATCACGAACCAGAGAAACAGCAGGATCAGCGAGAAAACGGAGAGCAGGGCAATCAGCGCGGCTACCGGACGGGTTAACCCGCGTGCCTCAAACCATTCGACGATCGGATTCACCACATACGCAATCGCGAACGAGGCCAGTACCGGGATGATGGCTACCTGACCGACGACGTAGGTCAGGTAAAGAATCGCCGCCGTTAGCAGTGTCGCCGGAATCCACCGCAGCCACCACAGCGGAGATAGCTCAAATACCTGAGCCACGACAGGACGGGAGGCCGGGGCCGCCAGGTTGGCCATAAATTACTGAAAAAGCATTGGAACTGTTTCGGAGAGATATCGCCGCCACACCAGCCAGTTGTGGGCTCCCTCGGTGACCTTGTAAGTGTGCTTTACTTCGCTCTCCGTCAGGAACTTGTTGAACTTTTCGTTCTCAGCAATCAGGAAGTCGTCCTTACCGATGCCAACCCAGAACAGACGGGGAGCCTTCAGGCTGGCAGCGGCAAACGCATCCGCACCTGTTACCGACGGACTGAACGCCAGAAGCGAGTCGAATAGTTCCGGATGCCGCAAGCCAGCGTAAAGAGTCTGGCCCCCACCCATCGACAGCCCAGCCAGAGCACGACTTGCTTTAGACGCGTTCACTTTGTAACCCTTCTCCACAAGCGGGATCACCGACTCCAGAAGGTCCGATTCGAAGCGCTTCAGGTTTGTTTCCGCAGCCTCGCGGCTTCTTTCCGTCGTGCGAAATAACCTGCCATACGGCATCACGACGAGCATCGGCTTTGCTTTCTTCTGGGCTATGAGATTGTCGAGAATCCAGTTTGCCTTGCCATGATCCACCCAGGAAGTCGAGAGGTCTCCCGAGCCGTGCAGCAAATACAGCACCGGATACTTCGTGCCGGACGCGGCGTCATACCCGGGCGGCGTGTAGACGACAACCTGTCTGGTGTCTGAAGCGGCCGTGGAACGGTACGAGTGCCGGTGAACAATCCCATGCGGAACGTCCTGCACATCCCATGGATGCGGAGTCTCTCCGGGAATGCTCACCACATTCGCGAAGCTCGATTCCCCTGCCTTAATCTCAGGGTTGGACGGATCGGGAACCGTGACATCGTCGACCCGAAACGAGTAGCTGTAGGTGTCCGGTTGCAGAGCTCCGGTAGTGACGGTCCACAAACCCGTCTCAGGGTCGGACTTGCTCAACGGTAGCGGCTTAGGCGTCAGCTCGCCCTGAAGCGCTACGGTTTTCGCGTTAAGAGCGCGCAGGCGGAAGGTTACCGTTCGGTCCGCATGCACCTCGGGTGACACCACGCGTACCGGCATCTGGGGTCGGGGCGTTTGACCGGATGCCAGAAAACTCAGCATTACAAAGCTTAGGGTTACCGCTTGCCGCCGTATCATATCCAGAGCTATTGTATGCCCGCACCGAATCCATATCTTGAATTTTTGAGTGAACAACTCGCTCCTCTGGGGCAGATCACAAACCGCTCGATGTTTGGCGGTCACTGCCTGTACTGCGACGGAGTCGTGTTCGCTCTGGTGGCCAGCAGCGCAATCTTTCTCAAGGCTGACGACGTGAACCGACCCGCCTTTGAAGCCGCCGGCTACAAGCCGTTTCGTCCTTTTGAAGGACCGGAGACCATGTCATACTACGAGGCGCCCCCGGAGATCTTTGAAGACCCTCAGGCTATGCGGTTGTGGTGCGGGGGCGCATTGGAGGCAGGCCGGAGGGCACAGTTGAAAAAGAGCGCTCGCCCCCCACGGGCGAAAAAGGGCAAACATCCATCATGAACATGAACGAACCACTCCTCGCCGAACTGGACCACGAGCTTGCACAAACTCGTAAAACGCTGGAACGTATTCCGGCGGACAAGTTCGATTTCAAGCCCCATGCTAAATCGGGAACCATGATCTGGCTGGCACATCACATCGCCGGAATCTGTGATTGGGGATTTACAACACTAACGACGCCCTCTCTGACGATGGAGAACTACACGGAACCCGCAAATCCAACCACAAACGAGGATCTTGTGGCAGCCTTCGACAAGTCAGCTGCGCAATACCGCGAAGCTCTGGCGAAAGCTTCCAATGAAGATCTGATGGCCGTCTGGACCATGACATGGCAGGGGAACGAAATGATAAAGATGCCGCGTATCGCCGTTTTGCGTGGCATGATCATGAACCATCTGATCCACCATCGCGGCCAGCTCACAATGTACATGCGCATGTGCGATATTGCGGTCCCTGGTATGTATGGCCCTTCCGCGGACGAAAAGCAGTTTGGGGAGAGCGCAAACGCCTAGCTAGTGCGCACGCGGTAACGCGGGGCCAGGCGCCCTAAAGTCAAAACCGCAATTCGGCGCGCTGTCAAGGCATTGCGCGCCGAGATCACTCCAAAAGGGGCCTGCGCGCGCGCGCCAAACGACGACGCGGCAATCCCAAGCGCTGCTGCAAATGCGGATTGCCAGACCAGACTCTGTGTCTGCGACGTCGCGGGGAACAGCAACCTGTGTAGCTGGCGTGCATCATCACGGCTAGCTAGTAACACGCTTTGTGTGTTCGCATAAACCCGGATCATCAAGCTGCGATGGGGTGTCAGGGCCGGCGGCGCATTCAAAAATCGGGGCCCGCTTCGCTAATCCGAATAAGCTTGCCGGCGGCCGTGCAACCATCGGTTTCACGCCGGGGCCAATCACTCCAACAGCGCTGGCAGCAGGTCGTTCACACAATGATGTCGCAGCAATCCCGCTGACTGGCCGCTCCAAAGGCTGATGAGGTCACTCCTGCCCTGCGCCA
Source organism: Bryobacteraceae bacterium (assembly GCA_014379815.1). Next base: position 14,044 of record JACMLA010000020.1, read on the forward strand.
CCGCAGTATCGTACATGGTGCCAATCACCCAGCCCTGCGCTGGATAGGGCAGAACCGGGTGAGCCCTGAGTTCATCGTGAAGGCGGTTGCAAAGGACCCTTGCCAGGCGGCCCGAATAGACTCTCGAAAGCA
>JACMLA010000190.1 GCA_014379815.1 Bryobacteraceae bacterium
CCAGAAAGACTGGCTAAAAGTCGGGCAGTGGCTTGCGTGATCTCCGCCACGGCAGAGTCAAATGCAAGTTGATTCGCCTTTGATGGTTTTGGGTATCCACTCACCTTGCGCACGAATTGCAGCGCGGCCGCCGCAATCTCTTCCCGAGTCGCTTCCGGTGGAGGCCTTCGCAGGACTTTGATGTTCCGACACATATTCTTAAAGGCTAAAGCAGACGGAAATTGACTTCGGCACTGGCTGCGTATCGCACCGGCTTTCCTTCTTTAGTGGCCGGACGGAAACGCCAGCTAAGAACCGCTTCCATGGCGTTCTTATCGAGACCCACGCCAAGTGGTCGCATGACCTGAACGTCGCTCGTGCGACCACTTTCGTCAATTTCGAAGTAGACCAGAATCGACCCGGCCAGACGCTTCCTTCTCGCCAGATCGGAATATCCGGGCTCTGTCCTGCCGATGTTCTGAGGCGGAGTCAGGCCTGGGTCGCGAGGCGTACCAACGTTTACCACTTTTGGCGCTGGACCTGATTTGGCAATCTGCTCCGCCTCGGATTCGCGATTCTGGCGTCGCAACAGCGTGGCGTGCTGGCGTCGCAAACCGACGGAATACATGGTACCGCCCATCAGCTTTTCGAGATTCGAGATGGCACTCTGGCAGAGTTTGGCAGCCTCCTCGACCTTACCCTGTGCGGCCAGAGCACCAGCCAGACGCCCGGAGGCTTCCGCCGCGAATGCCGAGTTCTCCTCGTGCCGTTGTTGCACTATTGCAAGCGCACGCCGATACCCCTCCTCGGCTCTGACATGGTCGCCTGCAAGGTTAAGTGCGTCCGCCTGTTCTGAGAGGTATCTGGCAGCGCCGAGACTCTGTGAACCGTCTATCGACAACCAGATCTCCGCGATTCGACCCAGAGTTGCAGATGACTCCGCCAGGCGCCGGTGTCGCGAATAAAGCTGGCCAAGGTCGAGCAAAGCTACCAGTTCTGCCGCTTCCGACCCTGTTCCCTGCCTTTCAGCCACGGCCTCCAGATACCAGCGCGCAGCGTCGTCAATTCTGTTCTGCGTTTCCGCTGTGCTTGCGAGCCCCTTCAGCGCAAAGAAAGTTCGCATTGGGTCCTGTTCTGTTCGTGCGCTATCAAGTGCTCGTAGATAGTGCTGTTCGGCAGTGGGGAAGTCTCCCCTGTTGAGTGCCTCCTGCCCAGAACGCAGCTCGGCATCTGTAGATGCGCAGCAGGCTGCCAGCGCGTACATTGTGAAGAGGAGGACGAGTCTGGACACGTTCCATTCTGACTCTGACGGAGTTGCGAAGCAACACCCCCTTTCAGAGTTCTTTCTCCCGCGGTACGCAGGAGAGTTCGGGAGTCAGTCCCGCGGCTGCGTAGGCTTCGACAAGCGCTCCCGCTCCGGGCCCATAGATTGACTCGATCACCTGATTGCCGTCTTCCATTTCGACCAGCATCCTGAATCGTTCCAGCAGCAACTCGCTACGGAATACTCCGCCTATCGGCGCTACTTTCGCCGGTTCGCCCCGCGGGAACAGCTGACTGCGTACCGCTGAAGTTGTAGTCGCCAGCTGCTGTGCCGCATTCAGCATGATCGTGAGTGCGACCGCATCTCCGGAAGCAGCAAAGCTGTCAACGAGCTTTGAAAACGCGGCAATCTTAGGTCGCGGGAATTCGTCCGTGTAGAACCAGTGCATCAGCTGGTTAGCGTTCTCCGCCCCGGTAGCCGCAAGCAGAGAGTCTCGCAGAGCGGTCTCAGGTCCCCAACCCTCTTCCTCGCGCAGGATTGCCCTGACAGCTTGACGAGTAATGTCGAACCCACCACCTTCATCTCCGAAGATATAGCCCCACCCGCCCACCCGGGCCGATCGCCGTGCTCCGTTGCGTCCATAAGATATCGAGCCCGTGCCGGCAATGGTGATGATGCCCGGAGCGCCGGCTGTCGCTCCGGATAGCGCGATGACTGCGTCCGTGGTCAGCACATAGCGATGGGCTCGCACCGATTCGCGCAGAAGCAAGTCTTTGTCTGCTGGTCCTCCGCTGAACCCGGCGCACACCGCTTCAAACTCGACTGTCGTACCGAGGTTGGCCTGCAGGCAGGCGCTCTGCACTGATTCGCCAATAGCATTCAGGAACTTGTTCCGGCCTTCCGCTGCGCCCACGTGGTTGCATGGGCCGCCCTTTCCCATGCCGACCACCCGACCTGATTCGTCGCCGATAATTGCGGTCGTGCCCGACTGTCCTCCATCGAGGCCGAGGAACAGGAGCATCGATTCAAACCGCGTCGGAAAGGCTGCTGAAATTGAAGTCCGAAGCCTGCACAGACGGAGTGAGCATACCTTGTCCCTCCGCACCGCGCACTCGCTCGCTACGCCCCAGACGCAGAGTATTTTGCAGTAATCGCACGGGACTTTCGTTGAAGCGAAAATTCATCACGGGCCTCGTCACCTCGCCCTTCTCGATCAGAAACAGTCCGTCCCGAGTCAGCCCTGTAAGCTGGAGCGTTTGCGGATTGACCGGGCGAATGTACCAGAATCGAGTCACCAGCAAACCTCGTTCTGTCGCTTTAATGAGGTCGGTCAAACTGGCCTCTCCTCCTTCGAGAACAAGGGGAGATGGAACCGGCGTCGGCTCTTTTCCACTCTTAGCCGCCCAGTAGCGATCGAACGCGAGGTTCCTGACAACGCCCTTTTCGATCCACTCGATCCTGCGGTTCGGAATGCCTCCCTGAGACCACAGCGCCGTCGGCAAACGTTTGTCGAAAGGATCTGAGCGCAGGTTGATGAACTCGGGGAACATCTTGTCTCCAGCCAGAGTCCCTCCACCTTTGCGGCTAAGAAAGGAACGTCCTTCCTCTGCCTGCCGCGCAAAAAAAGAGAACCCCATCAGCTGCACGATGTCACCCACAGCCGTAGGCTCAAGGACGACGGTATATTTACCGGGATCCAGCTTGAGTGGCTTACGCCAGCGAAGACATTTGTCGATCGCCCGCGCTCCGAGATCGGATCCGTTGATATCCGAGATGTGTACCGAAGGTTGTCCCGCCCAGCCGGAACTGGACCCATCTGAGGTCCTCACCGTAGTCGTCAGACGAGAGTCCGACCGCCGCTGATAACCAAAATTCCCTTTATTGTTGGCAAATGCGTCCATTGAAGCAGCTCGATTGAAGAAACCTGCCGCCACTAGCTGCTTCGCGGAAGCGGCTTCGATGATGGACTTAACGTGAGGCACCATGGCAGGCGACCGGGCCGAGGCCGTCCTTTCATCCCAGTTATCGTACTCCGCGTATTTCTGAGGCCCTAATGGGTCTACTCTCTCCGGATTCGGCGGTGCGATGGCGGCCAGTTCTTCGGCGCGTTTAATGGCAGCGCGAAGAGCCTCATCCGTCAGATCGGTTGTCTGCGTGACACCGGTTCTGTTGTCGCGCGTCGAGGATATGGTTACCGTGCGCTCCACAGTGAAGCCGGAAGTCGTGACGCCGTTGTTTGCGAAACGTACAAATGCCTGTTCGCTCTCGTCGAGAGATACGCTGCATTCGGGCGCCGATGAGAATTTTAATACCTTTTCGAGCAGTTGCCGAGCCTGATCGCGTGTGAGCATGGTCTA
>JACMLA010000191.1 GCA_014379815.1 Bryobacteraceae bacterium
CATGCCCGGCATTTCACTATCTACCAGCACAAGCGAAAATGGCCGGGAGGCTTCAGTTTCAGCGGCGAGACAGGCTACGCCCCCGAATGGATCCCCGAACTCCGTGCTTTTCAAACCCCACGACCTCAGAGTTTGTCCCAGGATGAAGCGGCTGGTGGCGTTATCGACGATCACAAGAACGCGTCGGCCATGAAGATTGGTCACGCGAACAGCGCCTGCTGTTTCGACCTCCGTTCCCAGTTCGAATGGGACGTTAAATCGGAAGTTACTACCTTTCCCTAAATGGCTGGTTGCCGTTAGTTCTCCTCCCATGGACTCTACCAGCCGATGACTGATTTCCAGCCCCAGACCTGTTCCACCGTACTTGCGGGCAATGGAAGAATCGGCCTGAGTGAACCTGTCGAAGATGGTTTCGAGTTTATCCGCCGCGATTCCGGTCCCCATATCCGAGACCGCGAACTCAACCTCGCCTGGTCTTCCGGATTCATGATTCCGTACGGTTAACACCACCTCCCCGGCGTCGGTGAACTTGACTGCGTTCCCAAGCAGGTTAATCAGTACTTGTCTGAGACGGCCGGAGTCTCCGCGCAGGCAGGTAACTAAGCCGGGCATCAGGTAGGACATCAGGACGAGGCCCTTTCGCGTGTGTTTTAACGGCGGTGATTTCAATCGCCTCATCTACTAAAGCCTCGAGATCGAAATCCAGATGCTCCAGTTCGAGATGGCCTCCCTCGATTTTCGACAGATCGAGAATATCGTTGATGAGTGCCATCAAGTTTCCACCAGCGCGGCGAAACACCTCGACATACTGCATCTGCTCGGCGTCAAGAGGAGATTCTGCCAGCATGTCTGACATGCCCAGGATGGCATTCATCGGGGTTCGAATCTCGTGGCTCATTGCTGCGAGGAAATGCGACTTTGCCTGATTAGCTTTCTCCGCCGTCTGTTTGGCTATCTCCAGTTCGAGAATATTTGTGTGCAGCGCCCGCTCAAGACGTTTGCGCTCTGCAATGCTCCGTGCGATTGTCGAGCCTCCTGCGATAAGACCGGACTTGTCCTTCACCGGCGATATCGTCAGGGAGATCTCCAGCAGTTGACCGTCTTTTCGCCTGCGTACCGTTTCGAAGGGCTCGACGCGTTTACCCTGCCTCAGACAATCCAGAATCCTGGGCTCCTCTTCCAGCCGGTCGGAGGGAATCAGGAGAAAAATGCTCTGCCCGATTGCTTCCTCAGCGGTATACCCAAACAAGTCACGGGCGCCATTGTTCCAGCTGGTGATGATACCGTTAAGATCTTTGCTGATGATCGCGTCGTCTGAACAATTGACAATCGCGCCCAGCAGCACTGCCGTATGCTCTGCGTGATGACGTTCGGTAACGTCTGCCCGAATAACCACGTACTGATAAGGCTTACCCTCCGCGTCAAGAAATGGCACGATGGTCGTGTCCACCCAATAAGGAGCGCCCTCTTTGGCGCGATTGCAAAGCTCCCCCTTCCAGACGTTGCCGTTGCTGATGGTTGTCCACAGGTTCCGGATGAACTCTTTCGAGTGGCTGCCGGAGCTGACAATGCGATGGTCTTTTCCCAGAAGCTCGACGCTGGAGTATTGGGAAATGGCGCAGAACTTATCGTTGACGTGGATGATCTTGCCTTCCGTGTTGGTGATGGCTACCATGGCGTGCTGATCGAGGGCTGCCCTAAGATCTCTGGCTCCCTGCGATGAGTCAATCCGCTCTTCGTTGCGTTTACGTGTGGTATTGTCCGTACCGATCAGGAGGTAACCGATGATGCCGTTCCGTTCATCGCGTAGTGCCGTCACCGATACAATCGCCGGAAAACGGCTCCCATTTTTGCGGATCTGGGTCAGTTCGTATGTGTCTTCGATACCGCGCGAGGCTTTGAAAACCAGAGCTTCAAACCCCGGTGTAATCGGGGTTGCTAACTCAAGGCTCAACACTTTGGCGCGGGCGATTCCTTCCTCCGGATCGGAGATATCTGCCGGCGTGAATTTATCCACCACTTCCAGGGCCGTATAGCCCAGCATTCGCTCGGCTCCAGCGTTGAAGAGATGGATGACCCCCTTCTCATCCGTCGCGATACTTGAGAAGCTGCCGCTGTTAAAAATAGCGGCCTGCAGCGCCACTGCCTTCAGCATTGCAGTTGCAAGGCGGACCTTTGCGATGGGATAAACTACGCCAAAGGTGTTCTCCGTTACAACGAGATCACAATGCGGTGTAGACACGGGCATCCCTCCGTCGACTCACCGGGAGGATGGGTGACTGGTTCTTACTGCGAAAGACTTATATACTTCTCCAGTTTGTTTTCGGAACGGAACCTTCCAGCGCAGGCACTCCGGCTGAAGGTATTCTGGCGGCCAACACCGGCTCAAGTCTACGGGCGTTTGCGGAGCTTGAACCCGAGAAACGCCAGCCCGCCTCCCAGCATAATCAGTGTCGAAGGCTCCGGGACAGGGGCGAGGTCGGAAGCGTTCCCGTACACCAGCGTATCCAGTGTGTACGAATAGGGCTCACCGGCTTCCGGGTCGGGAATCGCGTTGATCGTCACGGAGCGGAATGCTGTGTCCGACACAAACCCGATGAACTGGCCTGTCGCGAGGCCAGGGAACACATCAAACCTGCTGCTTACGATATTTCCGGTATCCAGAGTCGCCGTGTAGTCTCCCTCGGCTGGAGCAAAAGTATTCACGTCAATTGCGAACGCAGTAATCGGCGTTGCGAACGTAAAGCTGGCGGTTTCGGTGGCTCCAAAATATATGAGAGCCTGTGACGTGGAACCCAGCCCATTGAGTGGAGTGGTGGTCAGGTAAGCGTCAGTTACCTCGGGGAGGCCTGCGGATGCGGCATAAGTAACCCCGTCCAGAGTATTTAAAATCGTGCCCGAAGCGACCGAATCGAAAGTCTGACCGGACAGCCTCCCGCTGTTCAAAGCTGTCTGGAAACTTACCCGATCGAGAAATGTGACTGACGCCGCTGAGGCAAAATCGAGACTTACGGCGGTAGCGGCGACTATGTAAATAAACAGGCGTTCCAATTGCATTATTCTTTTCTCCTCCGTGAAGAACTACCGATTTCATGATTCTGGTTGTAAAAGCACATTGCGGGCCTGGCCCAGGGAAACTGATTGAGCTGTTTCCCTGGGCCCGCCCTTGCGTCACGCACTGCTGAACGATTGAGGGAACTACGGGTTGCCTTGTCCCGACAGCATGTCGAGACTGTAGCCCCTGACCGGCGCCTGAGCAGGAGACGGAGGGGGAGCAGAGGGCAGCCGGTTGAAGCGGAAGGTCCGGACGATGCTTTCGCCTGGAAGGAGGAGGCCATTCGTCAGAAACACGCGGAGGTAAGGATCGCCATTACTTGCGGTCCCGCTCGCGTTCCCCATCCGGTACAGGCCGGAGAGGCCCCGGACCATCAGCAACAGGTGAGTATCCACTGATGACTGGCCGGTGTTCGTGATCCGATAGACATCCTCCTGCTGCCTGCCGCCGCCGATGACAGTGGATCTGGTCAGCTCCGCTCTGACTTGCGAGTTCACATTCAGGAACTCAAGACCTGCATCGCGACGTGAAAGCGCATCATTGTTCGAGATAGGGAGTCCGCTCAGCATAAAGCCATCCCTGGCGCCCAATGCCGCAAGGTCCGGACGGTAGACCGAATAGGTCAGGTCTTTCACGTTAGGCTGCATCGTTCTTGTTGTTGAGTTTGGATCGAACTGAACAAACGCCGGATCATACAGCGCGTTCTCAAGGAAATCGGTGATATCGTCCACCTGACCGTCGCTCAGCCCTAAACCGGGAGGAACGTTAGGGCCGCGGGGATTCGTGAAGCGGGGCGTAAGCGTACTCGCGGCGCCGGTCACCGCGTTCTGTGGCACGCCGGCGTTGAAATATCGCACGACGTCTCTGACATCCGTGAACGATCCGCCATGAAAGAAGGTCCTGCTGCCCCTGAGCTGCCGCAGTGTCAAGGTACGGAACTTGAAGGCGTCGCTGTCTCGTCCCGTAATTTCCTTCCTTCCGTCATCGATGAAGTTGGGATTACTTTTCGCCAGCCTGTTCAGGGCCTGGACCGGGTGGTCTGAGAGTCCGAGGTTGAAGAAGTTCTCTTCCACCAACTGACCGGTCCCGGTCACGTCAGGATCGTTCACCTGTTTGTTGAGCATAGGACCGACGTGGCAGGTGTAGCAACCTGCGCCGCCATCGGTCGCGGGCGTAAAGACGAGCCTGGCTCCACGCCGCTGGCTCAGTGAGAGGGCGTTATTATCCCCGGCCAGGAATTTGTCCCAGAGCGTATTCCGAGTGACGATGGTTCGCAGGAAGCTCGCCGTCGCTCGCAGGACGGTCGTGTCGTTGACCAGCAGATTCAAGTCGCGAGCAGCGTCGGCCTGTGCGGCCTCGGGAGGAAACGCGTCCCGGAAGAGTTTGACAAAGGCGGGGATCTTCTGCAGTTCGGCGGCCTCAAAATCCTGCATCCGGTGAGCGTCGAGTAATAGTTGTGTCACGCTTTCCTGCGCTGGAAACCCGAACGGATTGAGGGCGCCGGGCGACGCGTCGGGCTCGCCTGCGAACCCCCCCAACAATTGACGGTTGTTGAAGGCGACTCCGACCAAATTCGGCGAATTTCGCCCTACGCTATCGACAGCGTCGAGCCGGCCGGTTCGCAGCAGAGGACCAGGGAGCGGGAACTTGCGCCCCCGGCCGGGATTGCCCACCGCTAACTGGAAGACGTCCGTCAGCGTAGGTAGCTCGTCTACCAGCGTGTCATCAGGGAAAAGAGGGGCCTGCCGCAGGCGTGGGAGCACGTCCGTTCGGGCCCGCCGGCGTGGAATGAAGTTTCCCGATGCATCTGTGTAGCCTCGCCCCTCGCCGCCCACGTTAAAGTTCAAGAGCGTGCCGGCCTTCCCCGCTGCCTCGCCCAGGTGACAGCTTCCGCACGAGCCTGTCTGCCTGGTGGCAAGGACTCCACCGAATTCCGGTAAAATACGGGCGGTTCGAACCGGATCGAAGAAGAGCAATTTCCCGAGATAAACCTTGGCCTCGGTGGTCTGGAAACGCTGGTCCGACGTCAGAGTTCCATCCGGGAGCCGCGGCTGGGGAAGATGGGCATCGTCCGGCACCATCAGTTTCTGAATTCCACCAACCTGCCCGCCGATAAACTGGCGCAACGCGGTGGGGCTGTCGCCCTGGGCAAAGGCGACTCCGCTACACAGGAGGGCAATGACCAGGACACCGGTTATTTTTTCTGAGAACCGAAACGGGTCGACCGGCTTCAACGCCGGAATACCTCGTCTTTGATTCCCGGGTTCTGCAAACTGAGCTTCCGAATTCTTCGTCATGTTTTCGCGCACCTCAAGAGCGCAAAGGGCTCTCACCGACTGTTCTGCTCCAGCTTCACCTCTTTCCGTTAGGCAGGGGTATGATCCGGGTCATGTATTCAAACTATTTCTTCGCCGGACGAGGAAGCCGACCTGTTCTCTGAAGGACAGGGCTAACTTAACTAAATCTTTGGCGCGATCTTTGGCGCGCGCGCGATGGATTATTCAGCCACTAAAAGCGCTGCGTTCTGTCCGGCTTTAGTGGTCAGCTAATGCGCGGTCAATGCGTTTGTCGATGCGGCCAGCTTCCAGATCGTCCTTAAGCTGTGTATCGATAGGCTGAGGTTGGTTGTATTGCTCAAACCACTGAACCAATTCTTCGCGCTCTTGCGGCGTAAGCTTTTCGATAGCCGCTTCAATGTCCCTGACGGTGTTCATGGCCTGGCAGCCTTAACTGAATATTCTAGTCCGGCGCGGGGGAGCCGGATGTCGAGTCGTCAGACAAGTCGGCTCAGCCGTGCAATCTCTTGTTTTGAGCGCACGCTTTCCCGGGCCGGTGAGCCGATGGTATCGTCGTCGCTGATCTTCAGAGGCCACCACTGTAGACTCGTGGAGTTGGCGATGCAGGTTTCTCAATCGATGATTTGACCTTTGACGCCACAACGAGCGCCGTTCCCGAGCCGGGTACGGTTGCTCTTCTGGGAGGCGGACTGCTCATCCTGTCCCTGCGTCACCTTAGACGGTAAACATGTCAACTGACAGGCCTCGTTATGGTTGTAAAAGCGAGGCCTGCGGCGCGTAAGTAGCCGACGCGAAGCCAAAGCCGGCTCTGCGGTACCCACTGAGCTTTCAGCACGTGGCGGAAATGATGGCGGAGCGCTTCGGCCCGGAAGTGGATATGCGCTGTCGCCAACATTTGAAGCCAACCAACAAGAGTTGACGGGTCGATGAGACGTACATCAAGGTTAAAAGGCCGAGATCGGTTCCTCTACCGAGCGGTGGATTCCACAGGGCAGATCATCGTCAACCGAAGGTGCCGACTACGCCAATGCTCACTGTTCGGCATCGCCGTAATCACCCCTCAATCAGCCATCGTCTGCATCTCTGGGGTTTTCGTAACAGAATCGAGTATCAGGAAGGGGACGCTAAGCCGGATGAGGCAGTTTTCGTGGAGCCGCCGGACTCCGCAGCGGAATCTGCCTCGGCTGCGGCGCGTTCCTTCGCGATTCGTCTCAGTTTCAAATGAGCACCCAATGAGTAGCCAAGTGAACTGAGGAGAACGTAAGTGAACAAGGGACCAAGATTATCTCCGCTTCCTGGAGCTTTGGGATAGTCAAACATGTGGGTAGATAACGACTGCCACCAGGGATTTCGCTTATAGTTTTGCATCCCGGGCACTCTTGACAGGATCAACAGAAACAACGCCGCGAAAGGAAACCACACCAAGCGTGCGCTTCGCGTAGGCAAAAATCGGGTTGCAAGTCCCCCCAAATTCCATCCCACGGCAAAAAGCATCGGGTAGATACTCACATCAGGGTAGGAAAGATTAGCAGCCGGACAGCTATAACGAAGA
>JACMLA010000192.1 GCA_014379815.1 Bryobacteraceae bacterium
ATACATCGACTTCGAGAGCTGCTTCCAGTCCGCAGCAGGACTGCGCCGGACAGCGATCATCTCAGCGACCACAGAGACGGCAATTTCTTCCGGCGTGATCGCCCCGATATCCAGTCCCATCGGCGCGTGGATTTTCTCAAACAGTTGTGCCGGCAAACCCTGCTTTTCCAGTTCACGAACTACGGAAATCACTTTACGTTTGCTGCCGATCATAGCGATGTATTTCGCAGGGGTTTGTACGGCCCACTCCAGTACGCGCATATCGTCCCGGTGACCGCGGGTCACGATCATCAGGTATGTCGAGCTGTTTACTTCCAGTTTGGGAAAGATCTCTTCGTACTCAGCCGCGTGCACTTCATCCGCATCCGGAAAACGCTCCCGGTTGGCGAACATATCGCGATCGTCGACTACGATGGTCCGAAAGCCAGCGAGCCCGGCGATCTTAACCAGACTCTTCGAGATGTGTCCTGCTCCAAAAACGATAGCTGCGGGCTGAGGAAGGATTGGTTCTACGAATACGTCTAGCTGGCCCCCACAAATCAGGCCGTTGTCGTAAGCGGCATCTTCGCCGAGCGTGAAGTGAAGGTGCCTCGGCTTCTCGGTTTCCATGACTTCCCGCGCGACGTTCCAGACTTCGGCTTCAACACAGCCGCCTCCGACCGTTCCCAGCAGAGATCCATCCTCGCGAACCAGCAGCTTTGCGCTTTCGTAGCTGGGAATGGAACCGCCCACCTGCACAATCGTCGCGAGCGCGCATTTCTGCCCACTGCGACGTATGCGAACGATCTCGTCAAAAATGTCCATTCGTTCCCAGGGGATCGTTACCAGGCCATCGTTACGATCAGGCACCGATACGAAGCTTCTGGATCTTTTCGTCCCAGAGCACGCGTTTGCTGTTGTTGCGGTAGCTCTGCGTTGCCATGTGACCGGGGATCGCGGCGATCTGTCCCGCGCTGGCCGGTGCGATTGCTTTTGCTTTGCCCTGCACCGCCTGAATGAAGTTCAGGACGTGATCCGCTGTCGCGTCCGGCTGATTGAAATCCTTCAGGTAATTCATATGCACTTCCGTCTGCTGAGACGAGAAAGGCTTAGCTTTAGCAATAAACTTCGGCTGCGGCGAGAAGTGAAGATTCTGACGATCCAGCACCTCCAGCGTGCCCTTGTAGCCCATGAACTGCTCGCCATACCCGTAGTTGTCGTTCCCGAAAAAACAGGAGTAGTTCAGGTGGAACCGGTCCGGGTACTCATACAGCGCACTCAATGTGTCGGGCACTTCACGATCGTCTTTGTAGCGGCTGTCCCACATGTAGACGCCGCCTGAAGCAACGCACGAAGAAGGAACCGTTTTGCCTACTACGAAGTTGGAAATGTCGGTCTGGTGCACCAGCAAATCGGTCGATATTCCGCCTGAGTAGTCCCAGTAATTGCGCCACTGAAAATAGCGGTTCTTATTGAACGGCAGGTTCTTGTGCTCCGAGGCTTCCAGAAAGCGCTTCCAGTCCGTATTCTCCGCAGTGGCTTCCAGCGGAATGGGGTAGCGCCAGGCGGCAGTCGTACCCGTCGCCGGATTGATGGTCGGGTCGAAGTTCCTGTACCAGAACGCCCGCACATAATGCACTTCGCCCAGCAGCCCGTCTTCGAACATCTTCTTCGCCTGGATGTAGAGTTTGCTGGAGCGGTTCTGCGTTCCGACCTGCACGACCTTCCCGACTTTCTCAGCCAGCTTTACGATCTCGGCACCCTCTTCGATGGTGTGGCCGATTGGTTTCTCAAGATAGATGTGCTTGTTCGCCTTCAAAGCGGCCATCGCCATCGGGTGATGCAGATGTTCCGGAGAGCAGATGAAGATGACATCGACGTTGGGATCGTTGATGAGTTCCTTGTAGTCGATGTACTTCTTTGGAGTCTGCTTCTCGTTGGTGGCAACGATGTCGGTTCCGGCGTTCAGATTGCCCGCGTACGTATCGCAGACCGCCACAACGTTCACCTGATCCTTGCTCTTCAGGTACATCTGATTCATCACGTGCTTGCCGCGGCTGCCTGTGGAGATCCATCCGACGCGTAGCCGGTCGTTCGGACTGCTCTGGGCACTCAGCACGGCCGGAGCGGCGGTCACAGCCGCACTCGCAGCCACGGTTGCAGATACTACGAAGTCTCTGCGGGTCAGATCCTGTTTCATGGGCGTCGTTGTCTCCTGCGGGGACGAAACTAATTCGAGGATAACACCGCAGACGTCAGCCGACATTCATGTTTCAGACCCGCGACTATGCCGTGGCAGCCGCAACTACGGCCTGAGCAGGCAGGCTGACCATGACCCCGGATGCGCCCCGTGCTTCGATGTCGCCGCCATGTGCGCGAATGACCTGACGCGCACTGAACAGATCCCAATTGGCAGCTCCTACGCGGTCCTCGGTTACGGCAAACCCCAGATCGAAGTCGGCTTGCGACACAGTCGTCCCGTGCTCCAGAGCGACACGGATCCATGGCTCCCGATGCTCCGTTCGAATGCATACCCGACCCTCTGGGCCAGCCGCGTCGATAGCCTTTCTGAGAAGGGTCGAAAAAACAGCGCTGAGTGCCTGTGGCTGACCCGTAAGGGCCGGCAGGCTGCCGAAACGTGTCTCAATGATGGTGTTGCCAGCGACTGGAGCGTGCAGACCTATGATGTCCTGCAGCATGTTCGAAACATCGATCGCCTGTACCTCGGCGCGATCCAGATTCGAAAAGCGCTGCATGCGCTTCACTACCGAATCCAGTCGGCCGATCGCTTCGTTTGCCACGTCGCGAGCGTCTTCCATTGCCCGGATCAGCCGTTCCTGCTTTTCAGGCGCGGTCCGGGGCAAGCGCTCCGCCGCGGTCAACACGGTGTTGACGGACGACTTCAGAGCACCCATGGGCGTGTTCAATTCGTGGCTGAGTGCTGCCGCGAGTCGTACGTTCGTCGAGGCGTTTTCCGCATTGCAAATCCGTAAACCGGATTCGCGAAGCTCTTCGGAAACCCGCAACGCCTCGCGATGTGCCTTCCATGCGTCGATCAGCCTCTCGTAATTGCCACCCGACACGAAGACGCAAACGCCGGCTGTGATCCCCAGCACCATAATGCCGCTGTCAGCCGGAGCCTGCAAACCTGCCCTCCGTGCCAACTCCCATCCGAAGTAGTAGCAGAGCACCGCGAAGCCATTGAAGATTACAGCCTGCAACGGGGTCATCGGCAGGGTTGCTACTCCAACCAGCAGAACTATGATCACGTTAAACATCAACCGGTCGCCAATCAGGCCATTGGTTGCGACCAGGTCAACCACCATCACTGCCACAAGCGTGACCAGCCCCATAAGAATTCCAATGGCTCTGGAGTGGCGTGCGGTTGCCTCGAAGTGGGCGGATGCCAGACAAATGCCGCCTATTGTCAGGAAGATGAAGGTAGGCCACCACAACGTCTGTCCACCATGGGGGTAGTCGAGGCCTAGCCATTGTGTGATCTTGGCGATGAAGGTCATCACAATCTCGACATAACCAATGATGCGCAACCCGCGACGCGCGTAGACCTGAACTTCGACGGCGAAGTCGGGATCTGCCTCCGTCTGTCTTTGTGTTAGCGCGTCGATCGCAGCGGACAGGCCCATAGGCCGATTCTAACCGGGCAGAGATTTTCCCTCAGGCGGTGACGGCTGCACCTTCACCAACCTGTTGACGCCACATGGCGTAGTACAGACCTTTGCGCTCCACCAGCGCTTCGTGCCGGCCCTGCTCGACAATGCGTCCACGCTCCAGCACGTATATCCGATCGGCGTGCATGATTGTGGAAAGCCTGTGCGCGACCAGCAGCGTGATGGCATTGCTGCGCAGCCCGACATCGCGGATGGTTCGGCTGACTTCTTCTTCTGTAAGGGAATCGAGCGCCGAGGTCGCTTCGTCAAAGACCAGCAGGTGAGGACGGCGTAGCAGGGCGCGCGCGATCGCAAGTCGCTGCCGTTCTCCGCCAGAAACTTTGATGCCACCTTCACCAATCACCGTGTCCAAACCCTTCTCCGCGCGGGCCAGCAGGGAGTCAGCGGCAGACGCGTGCAGGGTTGTCAGACACTCCTCGTCGGTAGCATCCGGACGAACGAATAATAAGTTGTCCCGGATGGTACCTGCGAACAGCTGTGGATCCTGCGTGACCAGCCCCAGCCGCTCCCGCAAGAGTTCAATGTCCACTTCTGTGCCGTCGACCCCGTTGTAGAGAACCCGTCCGGAAGCTGGTGTGTAGAGCCCAACCAGCAGTTTCACCAGCGTTGTCTTTCCGGATCCCGATGGTCCTACGAAGGCGATGGTCTCGCCGCGTTGGGCCCGGAATGAGATCTCACAAATAGCCGGGGTTGAGGCGGACTGGTGCTGGAATCGGACTTGTTCGAACTCCAGCTCATGCAGGTCGCGGATCGCCACGGGCTCCAGCGGACGCGGAGTCGGCGGAGTACTCATTAGCTTCTCGTAGTTCTCTAACGACGCCTCGGTTTCGCGATAGGTGTTGATCACATTGCCGAATTCCTGCAAAGGTCCAAACAGGAAAAACGAATAGATCCACAGCGCAAAGAACTGCCCGGTAGTGATCTCCCGCGTGAAGATGAGCCACAGCATCAGAAACAGCAGGCTGGTCCGCAGTGCGTTGACGATCGTGCCCTGAACAAAACTGAGGCCCCGCAAGGTCTTCACCTTGCCCAGTTCCAGACCCAGAATCTTATCTGTTGTTTTATTGAGACGCCGGGTCTCCTGCGCAGCGAGGCCGAGGCTCTTAACGAGCTCGATGTTCCGGAGGGATTCGGTCGTCGCTCCTGCCAGTGCAGTCGTCTCCGCAACGATCCGCCGCTGCGTGTCCTTGATCCTACGGCCAAGAACCATGCTCACGGTGGTCAGCACGACAAGCGTTAAGAGGTAAACCGGGGCGACGGCCCAGTGCGTTGTGGAGGCATAGACCATCACGAAGAGGAAACCGATCAGCGTCGTGAACACCAGGTTGACGCTGATGTTAACCAGACGCTCGACGTCGGCCCGGGCTTTGCTCAAACGCCCCAGGGTCTCGCCCGACCTCTGGTCCTCGAAGGAAGCATACGGCAGGTCGAGCGCATGACGGACGCCCTCCGAGTAAAGCGCCGCACCTACTCTCTGGGTAATGACACTGACAAAGTAATCCTGAAAATTCTTGGCGATTCGTGACACCAGAGCAACACCGACCGCCATCGCAAGCAACAGGCCGACTCCGCGAAGGAATTCGCCGGTTGTATAGTCGGCGTGCTGCATCGCGTAGCGATCGATAACATGGCGAAAGATCAGAGGGTCGAGCAGCGAAAAGATCTGGTTTACTGCGGCCAGCAGCAGCGCGAGAAGGACCAGACCCGTGTGCCGCCGGAGATGCGACCACAGCGTTTGCATAGATTACGCGCTTGCTGCCTGCTTCTCCCTCGTCAGCATCTGCTCGCGCATGGACTTCTGCCACTCCCGGATTTTGGCTGTCTGCTGGCGACCTTCCGGCATTGAATCGACCAGCTTTTCCAGATTTAGAAGAAACCGGCCCGCGCCGGGATACGCCGCCCGGATCTGCTCTATAAAGGGTTCGATCTTAGCGAAAACGCCGAGGTACTCGCCATTAGCTTCGCTGAACATAGCCATATCGATCGCGCCATGATTGACCAGCGTGGCTGCCATGTCCCAGTAGGTCGTTACCATCCGAACATACGCGCCAGTCTCCTCATTCATCGTGGCCTTCCAGATGTCTTCTATGGTTTCGGGGTGGAACTGACTGGAATAGTAGTTCCGTGCTTTTCGTAAGAGTTCTTCCCGGCGCAGCTCATACAACTTCAGAATCAAATTTGCGTCTTCGTACTTTGACAAGGGTTTCTCCTCTGTATCAAGCAGGTGTATTAAGCAGGTGTATCAGGCAACGAATCAGGCGGGCTGGAGGTCAACCCTTTTACCTGCGACGCCGAGGTTCTCACGCACGTGAGTCTCGTCCCACAGATTGGAAACCACGCAGGACACATTAGGGTTCTGCAGCGCCCACATATAAGCCTTGAGAGGAGCTTTCAGGTCACCCGGTACGATACGGTTGATCTTGTCGATACGCCACTGCGGTACCGGCTGCAGGGCCTTGTGATGCGTTGCCACTGCCATCGCGACTTTCATCCCAATGAAGCCAAGACCCTTCGCGCTCGCCTCCTGCAAGGCGTGATCCATATAGCCCGCGTTCACGATGTTGTAGGCGGCCTGCACGCAATCGTAGTAACCCGATTGCGCAGCTTTTCGTAAAATCACGGCCGGATCAGTATGAGTTGTTACGCCCAGAAACCTCACTTTCCCCGATTTACGCAAGCTCAGAAAGGTCTCGTAAGTCTCGGGAATTTCGAGTTCTTCTACCGAGCACGCACCGTGCGGGCAATGCAGGACATCGAAGTGATCTGCACCGATGCGCTTCAGACTTCCTTCGACGGACTTGACGATGAAGTCGCGATACTCAGCGCTCGCTTCCACTTTGTTCGCGTAGTCGCTTTGCATCGCGTTGG
>JACMLA010000193.1 GCA_014379815.1 Bryobacteraceae bacterium
CAGCACCGGAAACAGAGGCTGCACATAGGTCTGCTTGTCTCCCTTCGACCAGCCTCCCCCATGAACGATAATCACGGCAGGGTGCGGTCCAGCGCCATCGGGTACATAGGCGTCCAGCGTAAGGTCGCCGTCGGAGCGCTCGGCATACACGACATCACGGTGGTAAGCGGCCCTGCTCATTTGGACCGTTGCCGCGACCAGAAGAATGAAGACGGGAAACCTGAGATTTCTCATGGCAATCTTCCACTGATGATACGTGAGAATACTCCTGGTTTTCCTATCGGTAATGGCGCTGGCGAGCCCGGTTCCCAAAACCTCCCCGACTCGAAGCGATACTGAAATCGAGGCGGATTTCAAAGTCCGGATGGCCCGATCCAAACTGGCCTCGGACGGGATCCAGATACGGGTGCGCGCCGGAGCCGCCACGCTCACAGGTCGGGTCGAAGTGATGCAGCACAAGGGCAACGCCACGAGAATGGCAAAGTCGGCCGGTGCCCGCGAAGTGCACAATCAGATTGAGATCTCCGCAGCAGCCCGGAAGACTGCAATCGAAAAGATGACAGCAGGACGTTTACGTGCCGAGGCCTCAGCGGCGTCCAGCGGAGTTCGCGTAGCAAGCTCCCCGCGTGCTTCGGGTAGCACGGGCGCAAAACAAGCGGACGCAAAACACGCCGGTGCGGCCAAACCGACAGGGAAACCTGTTGCGGGCAACCAGCCGGCAGCCCCCGTCCCAGTTCAAACGAGCGCTGTGTCCGCTCCCCCGCCAGTCCGCCGAGCCACCATCAAGCACTGACATACAATCTGACGCATGAAGCTTCGGACGTGCCGCGCGTCGTACCTGGTCACGCTGATTGCAGCTGCACGTATCCTGTCGGCGCAGGAGTTCCGGTTGAGCACTGGTGCAGTGGACAACCAGGTATTCCAACAGAGTCCGAGTGGCACGGCAGACCTGCGACTGGGTGGTACCGCTTCGAGTCTGGAGGGCAAGAACATCGAAGCCCGCCTGACTCAGTCGGGAAGAGCCTTGCCGCGATTCGGGTGGAAGTCCCTGACTTCTGTTGGTGGTGCTACCTGGTCGGCCGACCTGAAAGGTGTCCCTGTGGGCGGACCCTACACGCTCGAGCTTCGGGCGCCTGGTGCTACCCCCGTCCTGGTAAAAGAGATCCTTGTTGGCGACCTGTGGGTCCTCGCCGGCCAGTCGAATATGGAAGGCGTCGGCAATCTAGTGAACGTTCACTCTCCCGACCCGCGGGTCCACAGCTTCACAATGCTGGAGGAGTGGGGCATCGCGAAGGAGCCGCTGCATGAGCTCCGGGCTGCCAGAGACCCGGTCCACTGGCCCAGCACACAAACGGCGCCGCTGACCGGGGAGCAGCTTGCCAGCTTTCGCGAAAACCGGAAAAAAGGCGCGGGGCTTGGTCTGCCATTTGCTGCCGAGATGGTCAAGAGGACCGGTGTTCCTGTAGGCCTCGTCCCCTGCGCACACGGCGGAACCTCCATGGCACAGTGGGACCCGGCACTGCGCGACAAAGGCGGAGATTCTCTGTACGGCAGCATGATTCGCAGGGTCAAGGCTGTTGGCGGACAAGTAAAAGGCGTTCTCTGGTACCAGGGCGAATCGGACGCCAACGCTAAAGCCGAGCCGCTTTTTCGAGAAAAGTTCACTGAGTTGATTGCTGCGGTCCGGAGCGACTTCGGTAGTCCGGATTTGCCGTTCTATTATGTTCAGCTCGGTCGCCATATCGATGCCAACAACGTCAAGTTCTGGAATAACGTGCAGAACTCACAGCGCCTGATGGAATCGAGCCTGAAAAACGTAGGGGTGGTGGCCGCAAACGACTACGAACTCGATGATGGGATCCACGTCGGCACTTCAGGGTTGAAACACCTCGGAGCAGTACGCCTGGCGAACATGGCAACAAGCACTGGGAAGCCAGGTCCGCGGGTGAGCGGAGCGCTCTATACTGCCGGCGCGGGGAACAGCGGAACAGTTCGTGTCTCATTCACCGGTGTCAATGGAAGCCTCAAATCAGCCGGACGCCCCACCGGCTTCTCGGTTATGAACGGGGAGGGAGACATGGTTCCCCTGATCTATCGGACGGACCTCGCCGGCACCGACGTGATTCTTCAGATCGGCAATAAGCTTCCAGCAGGGGCAACCCTCGGGTATGGTCTTGGCAAGGATCCCTACGTGAACATCGTGGACGAGGCGGGTATGGGAATGCTCGCTTTTTCCGGTGTCGCCATCACACCCTGACCTCACCTCTGAGCTCCTGCAGGGAGAGCGTGGATTGGCAGGTGGTAAAATCTTCTCAGTACCTTCCATGAGTCGTACCCTTCCGCTTTTCCTTTTGGTGTCCTCGTGTGCCTTTTCGCAGCAAAGCTCCGGGAAGCCTCCCACAACGGCTGCATTGGTTGAGAACACCCCTGAAACAGTGATTGCTGTAGTGAATGGCCGCAACTTTACGGTTGGCGACCTGCAAAAGATGCTCCCTTCTCTGCCCCAGCAATTGAAACAGCTGGTGGCCACGCAGCCAAAGACGGCACTGGAGCAGTATGCCCTGGGCGAGTCTCTGTCTCGTGAGGCCGAGAAGCTGAAATTGCAAGACACCTCGCCCTACCGTGAGGAGCTGGAGAACGTGCGCCGGCAAGTTCTCTCCCAGGCGGCTATCCGGCAGAGAGCCAGCCAGATACAGATTGACCCAGCTGAAATCAGCAAGCACTACGAGGCGAATCAAGCCGACTTCCGCCAGGCTCAGGTTCGGATCATTTTCGTTTCGCGAGGCACGTTCACGCAGGCTCTCAGCGGCGCGCCCACAAAACCTCAGGACCCCGAAGAAAACAAGAAGAAAGCCGAGACCGCGGCGAAGCTGGCGCTGGCCGGC
>JACMLA010000194.1 GCA_014379815.1 Bryobacteraceae bacterium
AGTCGAAGCGCTTTCGCACGAGGAACCAGAGATTGTGGAAACCATCCCGCCACGGATTCAACTTGATCTCCCCGAGGCGTGACGAGTACTGGATGGAGATCTCCTGAAACCGTATCCGCGGGTTCTTGAGAGCCTCGATCTTAATCTCTTCGGAGAAGGCCATGCTGTCCGATCTTAGTTTCATGCCGGCCAGAATCGAGCGGCGAAACACCCACATGCCCGACTGGGAGTCACTGACCCAGCGCAAATACAACAACGACATTGCCAGAGACAGTACCAGGTTTCCGAACTTGTGTTTGAAGCTCATAGCCTGTTTGTCCCTGACCGGAAAGCGGGAGGCATTCAGGAAGTCCACCTCGAGGTGCAGGAACGCCTCCAGCAGATACGACAGAGCGTCCGCGGGATAGCTGTGGTCTCCATCGAGGGTGACGATGATGTCTCCGCTAGCTTCCCGGAAACCACGTTTATACGCCCTTCCATAGCCACGGACTTCTTCGCGAATCACTTCGGCGCCCAGCGAAAGGGCAACCGACGAAGTCCTATCGGTGGAGCCGTTGTCGACAACGATTGTTTGATCGACGAAGTCCGGAAGGCGTCGAAGAACCAGTTCGATGCCTTGCTCTTCGTTCAAACACGGAATGATGACGGTAATTCGCTGCCCTTTGTACAAGCGAGTGAACCTCATTGTACGAGTGGCCGCGCAAGGAATGACAGATCCAACTATCAGCGACCTGCTTGCGTCTTACCCTTGATTATGAATCTTCGCAGCATATTGCTGGCCTGCACTGCGGCTAGCGCACTGTTGGCGGCTGACGCGCGGCTGCTGGAGATCCGCAGTGTCTACGTCCTCCCCATGGGCAGCGGTCTGGATCAGTATCTGGCAAACCGGCTGACTCGTAACGGACGCTATGTGGTTGTGACTGACCCTTCGAGGGCGGATGCGGTTCTCACGGACCAGCTGGGCTCGACGTTTGAGGAAAAGTTTAAGGAACTATACCCTCCGGCGCCAGAGGCTGCTGCCGCGGAAACAGCCGATGCTGCCGCGCGCAAGGCCGCTGTCCCGCAGGATGAGAAAAGCATGGTGTCGCTGATGGCGACAGGCGGGAACGTGTCCAGGGTTTCCAGCTTTTCCCGAGGGAAGGGAAACGTATTCCTGGTTGACCGGCCATCGGGCGAAGTCATCTGGTCTGTTTACTTGCGACCCCGGACGAGCCGACCTGACGAGCTGAATCGTACCGCCGACCGGATCATTGATCGGATGGACGATGCCGCTGACCAGAGACAGAAGGAGCGGGATAAGCAGTTGATGGGCACCGGGTCTTTTCGGCCGGCCTCTGTCCCAAAGCAGGTACCCGCACCCGTGCTCGCTCAGCCAGCCAAACCTCCTGTCGCTAGCGCTCCCGCAGCTGTGAAGCCGGCTCCGACTCCTGCTCCGGCTTCTGCTCCAGTAGGGGCACCGGTGAAGCCACCCGCCGCGCCCTCTTCCGTGCCACCTCCGCCGAGTACGACTCCACCAGCCTCGAAGTAATGGCTCGCATATCGCGCGTGGCGATCAAATAGTCGCGTGCACGCTGCGCCATGCTCCGGGCTTTTGGTTCTTCTCTCAGCAGGTCCACCACTCTGGCGGCAAACTCTTCGGGAGTGTCCGCGAGGGCTGCGTATTCTCCGTCGTGCTCCGCCAGCCCCTCTGCGCCGATGCGCGTCGACACGATGGGCATCCCGGCCGCCATTGCTTCCAGGAGTTTGACGCGCATTCCGGATCCGCTAAGAATAGGGCACACAAATACAGCGCATTCCGATAAAGGCTCGCGGATGTCAGGAACGAATCCTCGGAGCTCGATCGCTTCCGCGCTGTGAAATGGAAGCGAGTGTCGGGGAGGTGGCTCGGATCCGACAACCACCAGTTTCGCTTCCGGGATCTCCTGTCGTATGAGGTCGAGCACCTCGCGCGTGAACCACTGCAACGCTTCTGCATTTGGCAGGTGGCGGAAGCTTCCGAGAAACAGCATGGTCCCGGGTGTCCGGCCGTTTAGCCGAAAGTCGTAGCGTCGCGTATCGATACCAGCACGATAGTTATCGTCCAGTTTCCCGCGCAAGCCTGGAATGTAGCTCAGAAGCAATTGTCCGTTCTCGGGACTGCAGACTTGCACGCGGTCCATACGCGGGAGCAGCTTCAGCTCATACCGGAATGCGCGGAGATATTCGAAGGTGGCCTGCGCGCGTTTGAATGACGGCATGTTGGCCAGCTGGCGGGAGACGGACTGAAAGTACACGTCGTGCTCGAATAGGATACTGGGTATCTGCTGGAAGTTGCCGGCGTACTGACCGAGCGGCATGTATTCCAGCTGAAGAACATCGATTTCCCTGAGCAGGATCTGCCTGTGAATCAGCCACTCGAGGTCCGCATTGGCAAACTCGCGGACCGCGTGAGGCAGTACCGACCCAGGCGACTGGTGCGAACCGGGCATGCGGACCAGAAACTCCACAGATCCGCACAGCGAAACCAGTTCCGCATGAGCGGAGCGCTCAGACTCCCGGTCCAGAAGCACGATCAGGTGCAGGTCGCAGAGCCGCACCAGTTCCATCGCGGTTTGATACATGAAGACCGCGCCACCGTGCACAGGAGGGCAGATTGGGTAGGGAGAAACCATGAGAACGCGCAGCCGTGACGGGCGGGAGGGCAGGGCTTCAAACCGGTCTCGAAAGTATCCCCCCAGAGGTCGCCGGAATGCTTCGTCATCGGAAACAACCGCCAGTGATCGTGCGCGCCAGCGGGCTTTGGTAGCACCAGGCAGCTGCAGGAATGCGCTCAGGATTCCGCGGTAGCCAGGACGCTCGGGTGAGTCGCCTGCTAGCAGACTGACGGTCGCATCCAGCCAGCTGGACCCAAAGTGCCCTGCGAGTTTGCGCCAGTCGTGGATGTTTTTCCAGACGAACACAGCGAAGTTTTTCTTCAAGACGCCTTGCACGTAGCTTGGGGAAAACTTGCGTCCGATCGTCCCGCGATGCTCGTGAAAAACGATG